>JBEBYB010000076.1:0-12721 GCA_040391295.1 Phenylobacterium sp.
GCGCGACACCGAATTGGCGTTGGCCATGTTCTCGGCGATCACCCGCATCCGCGCCTGCTGGGCGCGAAGGGCGGTGGCGGCGATGGCCTGGGTGGCCCCGATCGTCGGTTTGATGTCGGCCATCTACGAGATCCTAACCGCGACCGGGCGCGCGGCTGGCCATGCGCAGCATGCCCAGCGACTTCTGGTAGAAGCTGATGGCGGCGTCATAGTTCATGCGCGCCTCGGCCATCTTCATCATCTCCTCCTCCAGAACGACCGAGTTCCCATCCAGGGTGGTCTCGGAGTCTTTCGCCTGAATCGGTCGGAAGGTCGTGTTCGGCCGCGCCGCCGGCGCCATGTGCCCCACCTGGGTCACCGCCTGGACGGTCACCGGGCGGTTCTGCGCCTGCATCTGGGCCCGGAAGCTGTAGGCCTGCAGGTCGGTCGGCGTGTAGCCGGGCGTGTCGGAGTTGGCGACGTTCTGCGAGATCAGCCTTTGGCGCTCGCCGAGGTGGCCGAACCGGCCCTTCAACATCGAAAACAGCGGAATCTCGGCGAGGTTCATAAGGAATATGGTGAATAAATAGGGTTAACCGCGCCTTAAGACCCTACAAGGCAAACCCAGGACCAACGGCGATTTCACGCCCCTGGCCCTGTTCGAACATCCCCATGGCATTCGCCGATTTCCTTCGCGCCTTCTTCGCCCTGGCGCTCACCCTGGGACTGGTCGGACTTGCGGCCGTGGCGCTGCGGCGATTCGGCCCGGACGCGTTGGCGCGGTTCACCCCCGTCCGCAAGGAACGCCGGCTGGCGATCGTTGAAACCCTGGTGCTCGACCCTTCGCGGCGGCTGGTGGTGTTCTCGCTCGACGGCGAAGAGCGCCTGCTGCTGCTGGGCGAGGGGCAGGTGCTGCCGATCACCGCCAAGCCCGCCCGCAAACCCAAGACGGCTGCCTGATGCGCAAATTCTTTTCCGCCTTGACCCACCTGGACGCCGCCGACTGGCGCCGCGCGGCCGGGCTTTCGGCGCTGGCGACCCTGGTCAGCCTGATCTTCCCGGCGGCGGCGGCGGCCCAGGCGCTCAACATCGATCTTGGCACCGGCGCGGGGCTGTCCGAGCGCGTGGTGCAGATGGTCGGCCTGCTGACCGTGCTGTCGCTGGCGCCGTCCATCGTGATCATGACCACGTCCTTCGTGCGGATCGTGGTGGTGCTGGGCCTGCTGCGCACGGCGCTCGGCCTGCAGCAGAGCCCGCCCAACGCCGTGCTGATCAGCCTGGCGCTGTTCCTGACCGCCATCGTCATGGGCCCGACGCTGCAGAAATCCTACGAGGAGGGCATCCGCCCCCTGATGGACCAGCAGATCGAATTGCCTCAGGCGTTCGACGCCGCCAGCGCGCCAGTGAAAACCTTCATGCTGGGCCAGGTGGACCAGGACGACCTGGCTCTGTTCATCAACCTCTCCAAGATTGAAAAGCCGGCGACCGCTCAGGATACGCCGCTGCATGTCGTCACCCCGGCCTTCATGATCTCCGAGTTGAAGCGCGCCTTCGAGATCGGCTTCCTGCTGTTCGTCCCGTTCCTGGTCATCGACCTGGTGGTGGCCAGCGTGTTGATGAGCATGGGTATGATGATGCTGCCGCCAGTGGTGGTGTCCCTGCCCTTCAAGCTGATCTTCTTCGTTCTGGTGGACGGCTGGCGGCTGGTGGCGGGCTCGCTGGTCGAGAGCTTCCAGCGCGGCGCGGGCGGCGGCTAGCTAGAACCGGCGCGACAACCCGACCCCGACCGCCAGGTCGGGGGTCTCCTTGGTCAGGCCGCCATAGAGGCCGGCGTCGAACTGCAGGTCTTCACGGCCGGCTGGCGCCCAAGCCACGGTCAGATCGATCGAGGCCTGGGTGACCCGCCCGGCCGGGTCGTCGTCCACAGCGGCCCACAACTCCAATCCCAACGTCACCGGCCCGACCGGCTTGCTGAGCCCGGCGGCCCCGGCCCATCCCCAGTGAGTTCCATGACCGTCGCTATCGGCCAGCAAGTCGATCTCCGGCGCGAGGCCGAGCGACAGGTCGCCGGCGAGCGGGATCGACACCGGCGCGATCAGTCCGCCCTGCCAGCCGCCGGCGCCGATCCCGGACTTGCCGGTCGGGGCCGAGACATAGGGTTGCAACGCGACCGAGAAGCCCGACCCGTCGGGGTTTTTCAATGACCGGCGCAGCGCAAACGTGACATCGCCCACGCCCTCGGTTCGGGTGGACCGGCTCTCGAGGCGGTCACGGATCTGGGTGTAGGGCGTCCACAGAAGTTGCCCCTCCATCATCGGCGTCAGGCCGAACCGCACCTGGACGTCGCCGACGGCGTAGGTGTCGCTCGAACCTGGTCCCGAACGCCGGAAGCTGGCGTCGAAGGCGCCCAACTCGGCCTGGACGACCCCGACGTCGACGACGCAGGAGGGCGAGCCCTTGCCTGGTCTGTCGGGACAGAAGTCGCGGCGCTCGGACGGCGTCTGAGCCTGGGCCGCGGCGGCGAGCGTCAGGCTCGCCAGGGCCGCCACAGACACGGCGTAGGACAAACGATGGCGCATGGGAGTCGCCAAGGCGAGGGTCCTAACCCTTGGCGGCGGTCGCGGCGGCGGCCTGCTTGGCCGCGCCGGCCGGCGCTGACTTTTCACGGAAGCGCGTCTTCATCTTGTCGACCCAGCCGGCGAAGGCCTCGTTGTCGGCGGTGACACGGCTAAAGTCGCCGACTGAGAGCCGGCCGTCCTGCATGCCCGACAGCGCCACGCGCAGGGCCTCGGGATTGCGGGCCTGCTCATAGAAGCCGCCATAGCGCTGCTGCAGACGAGTGAGCGCCGCGTCATTGCCCGCCAGGCTGTAGGCGACGCCGGTCCGAAGCAGCTTGCCCTCCTCGTCGGCCGAAAGCGGGCCGGCCGCCTTCCAGCGGTCGCCGAGGCTCTTCTCGAACAAGCTGGCCGAGGCGTCCCAGTTCTTCTGTTTCCAGAAGACCTCGGCCCGCAGGTCCTGGCCCTCGCGGCTGGCGTCGCGCTCAATGACCTCCAGCGCATGGTCGAAGCGGCCCAGCCCCATCAACGCCCGCCCCTCGACCAACCGGCGCTCGGTGTTGAGCGCGGTCGGGAGAACCGTCGTCCGCGATCCGTTGATCGCCTGCAGGGCCTGCTCGGGCTGACGATCCATCAGGTAGATCACCGCCAGATCGGTCGCGACCTGGGCGCGCGGCACGCCGTCCAGACGATTATCAGCCTGGTACTTCAGCAGGCCCGCGGCCTGGTCGAGCAGATCAACGTCCACCAGCCGCCGGACCAGCTTGCGGACCATCAGGTCGCCGTCGGCGCCCAGCGGCGTCAGGTCCTGGAAGTCATAGAACATCGCCAGGGCCTGGACCGGCTCCAGGCCGTCGGCGGCGCCGTCGAGGAACAGCGCGCGGAACGCCGCGCCAAGATCGGCCTGAAGCTGCACCGCTTCGGGCAGGTCGGGCAGGCTCTTGCCGGCCGAACGCAGGGCTTCGAGCGCCTCGCGATAGCGGCCTTGGTTGAGATAGAGGCGCCCCAGCGCCCGAATGGTCTCCAATTCGGTCGAGTCCCCGCGCCAGCGGTAGCGTAGTCCTGAGAAGATGGCGGCGGCTTGCACCGGGGTGATCTTGCCGGTCTCCAGCCGGATCTTGGTGGCGCGCAGGGTGGCCGGGGCCGAGAGCCGCTCGATCGGCGCCCTGGCGACGGCGGTGTAGATGCGCAGCGCCCGGTCCTTGAAACCCCGGGCCTCGGCTACCTGGGCCTGGACCAGGCGGGTGGCGAGCTCTTCCAGCGAGTCAGTCCTGTCGAGCAAGGCCAGCTTGATGCTGGTCTCGGCGCCGTTGACGTCGCCCAGCGCCAGGGCCGCCAGAGCGTCCGAACGAGCGAAGCGCGCCTTCCAGACCGGCGAGAACTGACTGAAGACCTCGGCCCCGGCCGCGAACTGGTTGCGGGCGTCAGGCCACTGCGCCAATTGCGCGGCGATATAGGTTCGCCAAAGCGCGGCGGCTGGATTGTCGGAGAGGACCGGGACCGAGAAGTCGGCCTGGGCCTCCTTGTACCGGTGCGCCATCACCCGGGCGATGCCGCGCAGGGCTCGGAATTCCGGATCCTCCATGAGGGCCGGATGGCGCCGGGCCGCCTCGTTGAGGACGCCGATCGCCTCGAAGGACAGTTCCGAGCCGACCAGGAACCTTGCAAGCGCCATGCGCGCGCCGACCGGGGCGTCGCGGCCCAGCGCCGCCTCCTCGTTGGAGGCCGCCAGCAAGGCGTTGTAGCGAGACAGGAAGCCGCCCGAGCCGGTCTTCGACCAACCCTGATGATCGATCAGGCCTGGCATCGTCGCGGCTTGCGGCGCGCCGAGATTGGCTTCGATACGCTCGGCGGCGGCCGAGATCGGCGAGAGCATCAGGCCGGCGGGACGCCCGAACCTGACCAGATCGCCCTCATGCCGGACGCCCAGGTCGTCGATGTAGGATTCAACGGCAAGTCCCTGAGCCGACGCCAGCAGGGCCAGTTGCACGAACTCGCGCCGCGACGGCAGCCCCTTGGACGGACCTAACGCGGTGACGACCGACAGGGTGTCGCCCACCACCGGATCGGCGACCTTGACGATCCGGGTCGTCCCCGCGACCGCCGCCCGGAGCGCGGCGGGACCGCCATCCTGGTCACGGACGACCCTGATCTGGCCGGCTGGAGTCGCCTGCGGGCCAGGGCCAAGGGTCACGGTCCAGACCGCGCCCTGGCTGGAGGCGAAGAACGGCGTGCCCGCCGGCGATTCGATACGGACGGCGGTGTAGTCGTTTCCACGCACCGCGCTCAACCCGCGCATCTGGCGCAGGCCGCGCGGGGCCTTGGAGACGTCGATAGCGGCCGGCGCGTCGAACACCACCCAGACCGCGCCGCCGCGCCGGAACACCGCCGCGCCGTTGGGATTGGCCCACGGGAAGGTCAACTGGACCTGGCCCGCGCCGATCTTGCTCCCCATCCGCACCACGCCGCCGACCGGGATCGGATTGGGGCGCTGCGGCTCTGGAGACGGCGGCGCGGCGGCGGCCACGGCGTTCGGGGCTGGCGTGGTGGTCGGCGCCAGGGTCGCTGGCGCGACCGGGGGCCGTTCGAACAGATTGACGTAGGTGACCCCGTCGGCGACGCCGACCTTGGCGTCGGCGGTGTCGGTGAGCGTCAGCACCAGCTCCAGCCCGCCGCCGGCCCGGCGCGCCTCGGTGGTCTTCAGCCACTTGGGCGGCGAGACGCGCAGGCGCGAGATGTCGGGGTTGGCGTCGCGGGCGAACTTCAGGATCAGGGTCTGGCCGTCACGCCGGGCGACGGCGCGCGCGCCCTTGAACTCGATCCGAGAGAAGTCACGGGCCTGGGCGACACGGACCTCCAAGCCTCCGCCGGCCGCCGCGGTGGCCGCCGGCGCCGCCATCCCGGCAGGCGCAGCGACGCTGGCGATGGTGATCGCCGCCACGCTGGACCGGAGAGTTTGGCGCAGGCTCACGAGCTATCAGGCCTTGGGCGCGGGGGGCTTGGCGGCGGTCGGCGGCGCCGCCACGGCGTTGGCGGCGGCCGCGACGCGCTTGACGTCGGCGAAGCGCCCCGCCAGGGCCTCGGTCAGCTTCTTGGCCTCCGCCGGAGGCATCGCCGCGATGATCGGCGAGAGCGAGCGCTCCTTCATCTTCGCGGCGATCGGCAGGCGGACGGAGTCGTCCAGCAGCACGATGCGCGGCGCGGCGTCCTTGGGCTTCATGCCCTCGAACACCTTCACCAGCCGGTCGATCTCAGCCTGTTCCTTGGTGTCGGCGTCGACCATCAGCTTGGCGATGTCGCCCTTCATGCCGGTCAGCGCCTTGATCTTGGCGTCGAGCTTGGCTTCGGCGGCGGCCATCAATGCGAGTTGGACATCCATGTCCTGCTCGCGCTTGTCGAGCTGGCCGCGCCGCGTACCCAGGCTTTGCAGAACCTGGAGCTCGGCGGGCGAAAGCCCGGCTTCCTTGGCCAGTTCAGCGGCGGTGGGAGCGCAAACGGCGACCGGCTTGGCCGCCGGCGGCAGAGCCGTGCTGGCGACGGCGTCCTTGGCCTGGCCGGTCGGCGCCTTTTCAGCCGGCTTGGCGCCCGGCTTGACGACATCCTCGGCGAAGGCGCGCGCGCCCGAGACCATGTCCGGCAGCGACTGGGCGCCGGCCAGCGCATTGATCCCCATGACGCCGACGATGGCGACGCCGACCAGGGGCAGGATGCGGGGCATGTTCTTCATCGGCGGGTTCCGGCGCGCGGGGTCTGGCGCTCAGCAGGTTGGTCGAAGAGGTCGTCGTCGAAGTTGACGACGGGACGAGGCGCGGCGGCTACGCGCGGCGGCGCGCGTTCGGGCCGAGGTTCGCGCGCGCCCGACAGCAACGAGCCGAGCCGGTGGGTGACTCGCTCGACATCGTCGTCCACCGGGCGGGACCGTCCGGCCGGCGCGGCCGAGGACTGAGGGGCAGACTGGATATGACGGTCGAGCTTGGCGGTCAGGGCGCGGGCCTTCTCGATCCGGTCGGCGAGCGCGTCGTGCGCCTCGTCGGTCGCGGCGCGCAGATCGGCCAGGCCCTGCTCGGCGCGGGCGGCGGCGGTGTCCAGATCAGCCACCGCCTTGGCGAAGCCCTCATGGCTCTCGCGCAGGGCCTTCAGCCGCACGTTGAGCCGGTAGCCCATCACCAGGGCCGCGACCAGCAAGCCGGCCAGCATCAGGTTCATGCCGATGGCGACAATGCTCATTTGACCCTCGAAATGGCCTTCTTGGCATGGGTCGACAGCGGACTGTCGACGCGCACGGCGATATGGTGATTGCGGCGGCCCATCCGGCCACGGGTCAGGGGGATCGCACCGGCGCGCAACTCGACCTGGCTGTCGGGCGTGGCGTTCAGCATGATCGTGTCGCCGACCTTGAAGTCGAGCACTTCGCGCAGGCTCATCTGCTGCTCGTCCAGGACGGCGCGAACCTCCATCTGGGTGGTCCAGAGTTCGGTGGCCAAGTGGCCTTCCCAGATGTTGTCGCGGCCGAACTTCTCACCCATGAACTGCTGCAGCAGCATCTTCCGGATCGGCTCGAGCGTCGCGTAGGGCAGCAGCAGTTCGATGCGCCCGCCGCGATCTTCCATGTCGATCCGCAGCTTCACCAGGATCGCCGCATTGGCTGGACGCGCGATGGCGGCGAAGCGCGGATTGGTCTCCAGCCGGTCGAGGGTGAAGGTCACCGGGGTCAGCGGTTCGAACGCGGCGCGGGCGTCGGCCAGCACGACCTCGACCATCCGCTGGACCAGCACACGCTCGATGGTGGTATAGGGGCGGCCCTCGATCCGCATGGCCGCAGTGCCGCGACGGCCGCCCAGCAGCACGTCGACGATCGAATAGATCAGGTTGGAGTCGACCGTCAGAAGGCCGTAATTCTCGAGCTCCTCGGCCTTGAAGACCGAGAGGATAGCCGGCAGCGGGATCGAGTTCAGATAGTCGCCGAAGCGGATCGAGGAGATGTTGTCGAGGCTGACCTCGACGTTGTCGGACGTGAAGTTCCGCAGGGAGGTGGTCATCAACCGCACCAGGCGGTCGAAGACGATCTCCAGCATCGGCAGGCGTTCGTAGGAGACGAGCGCCGAATTGATGATCGCCCGGATGCCGGAACGCTCGGCGGCCTCTTCGTCGGAAAGGTCGAAGCCCAGCAGGCTGTCGATCTCGTCCTGATTAAGGATCCGTTCGGAGCCGTTGCCCAGGCCCTCGCTGGCCCCGGCGTCCCAGGTCGAGGGGTCGTCAGGGTTCATCGCACCCTGCATCCCGCCGATGATTTGAGGTTCCTCGTCTTCCATGCGATGCGCGCTGGCCAGGCCCAAGGGGCCTAGTTGATCAGCATCTCCTCGATGAGCACGGCGTTCACCTTCGAGGGCGCGATCACCAGATTGACCCGGCGCTGGATCTCCATCCGAAGCTGGTAGGAGCCCTGGCTGCCTTGCAGGTCTTCGGGACGCAGTTCTCGCAGGAAGGTCTGGAACATGTCCTGCAGTCTAGGCATGTTCGGCTCAAGAAGATCCACGGTCGCCTGGTCAGGCACTTCCAGAGTCAGCTTCAGCTTCAGGAAGGTGGGGCGGCCATCGGCGGTCTGCATGTTCACGACCACGTTGGGCATGGTGTAGAACAGGATGCCGTCGGGTCCCTCACGGACTTCCCCGACCGCTTTGGCGCCTTCCTTGTCGCCCTTCTTGTCTTTCTCTTTCTTCTTGTCCGGCTTCTTGCCGGCATGGGCTGCGTCGGGCTTGGACTTCAGCATCAGGAAGCCGGCGGTTCCGCCGCCGCCCAGGACCAGCACCGCGGCGAGGCCGGCGATGATCATCATCTTCGGCGTGAATTTCTTTTTAGCAGGCGCGCCTTCGCCGTCCTCGCCTTCGGCGGTCTCGCCTGCAGGGGCTTCCTTGACCTTGTCCTTGGCCACGCGCGCGCGCTCCTTAGAATCTATACCCGTCTCATCGCCCGCGCATGGTTAAGGATCAGTTTTTAACAGGTGTTAACGCGCGCGATTTACGTGCCGGGCAAAAATAGCCGACCGGTCGCCATTAACCTTATTTCTTATTGTTTTTACTTAACTTTCTGTCTGGCCCGATCCTTGCTTCCCTGACCGCGACAAATTCGCCGCAGGTTAAACCTAGCCATGGACAACGCCCTCTACGTCGGACTCTCGCGCCAGATGACGCTGCGCCGTGAACTCGACATCGTGGCCAACAACATCGCCAACGCCGACACGGTCGGCTTCAAGGTCGAGAGCCTGATGGTCGAGACCGAGCCGATGGCCCCGGCCCATACCGCCGGCGCGCCGCGTCCGGTGAAGTTCGTGATCGACCGCAGCGTCGGCCGTGATTTCGGCCAGGGCCGCCTGCGTTCGACCGGCGCGACCTTCGATCTTGGCCTCGACGGCAACGGCTTCTTCAAGGTCGCCGCCCCGGGCAGGGAGGAATACACCCGCGACGGCGGCTTCCGCCTCGACGACACCGGCCGCCTGACCACCCAACAGGGCCTGCCGGTGCTGGACGAGGGCGGCGGTCAGATCGTCATCGAGCCTGAGGACGGGCCGGTGAGCATCGCCCAGGACGGTACGGTCAGCCAAGGCCAGGAGCTCCTGGGCAAGATCGCCGTCGTCCGCTTCGACAACCTCACCGTCCTCGAGAAGGTCGGCGACAACCGCTACCGCAACACCTCCAACCAGCAGCCCGTCGCCGCCCCCGAGGTCGTGATGCACCAGGGCATGCTGGAAGGCTCCAACGTCAAACCGATCTCCGAAATCACCCGGATGATCGAAGTCACGCGCGCCTATGAGTCCATGGCCAAGATGATGGACTCCAACGCCGAACTGTCCCGCCGCTCGATCGAGCGGATGGGCAGGCTGAACTAAGGAAAGTCTAGTCGATGCAAGCGCTTCGCACCGCCGCGACCGGCATGGCCGCCCAACAGCTGAACGTTGAGGTCATCTCGAACAACATCGCCAACATGAACACCGTCGGCTTCAAGAAGCAGCGAGCGGAGTTTCAGGACCTGCTCTACCAGACCATCGAGCGGGCCGGCGCGCAGTCGTCCGACCAGGGCACGGTGGTCCCGACCGGCGTCCAGGTCGGCGGCGGGGTGAAGGCCGGATCGGTCTACCGCATCACCCAGCAAGGGACCCTGACCGCCACGGGCGCCAAGCTCGACATGGCGATCTCGGGACGCGGCTACTTCCAGGTGCTGATGCCGACCGGCGAGACCGCCTACACCCGCGCCGGCAACTTCTCGCCGAACGACCAGGGCCAACTGGTGACTGAGGACGGCTACCTGGTCCAGCCGGCCATCACCATCCCCGAGGACGCCACCGACATCGCGATCTCCAAGAGCGGCCAGGTCCAGGCGATCCGCCCCGGCCAGACCGAACCCGAAGTGATCGGCGCCATCGAACTGGCCACCTTCATCAACGAGGGCGGGCTGGACGCCATCGGCGACAACCTGCTGCTGGAGAGCGCCGCCTCGGGCGCGCCCACGATCGGCACGCCAGGAACCGATGGGATCGGCGGCATCAATCAAGGCTATACGGAAGCCTCGAACGTTGACGCCGTGACCGAGATCTCCGCCTTGATCGTGGCGCAGCGCGCCTACGAGATGAACTCCAAGGTGATCACCTCGGCCGACGAAATGCTGCGCACCGCCAGCAACCTCCGGTCCTAGCCATGAAGCGCTTCCTGATCCTCGCCGCCCTGCTCGCCGCCAGCCCCGCCCTGGCCGGCCAGCCGGTCACGCTGAAGGCCCAGACCCTCGATTCCGACGGGATCATCACCCTCTCGGACCTGTTCGACGGCGCCGGCGCCGCCGGCAAGGTCACCGTCGCCGCCAAGCCGGGCGCTTCCACCGTCCTCGACGCCGCCGCCGTGCAGGCCCTGGCCCGCCGCGCCGGCCTCGACTGGCCCAACGCCCAGGGCCTGCGCCGGATCGTCGTGCGCTCAGGCGCCGACGGCGGGAGCGGCGCGGTCGCCTCGCGCGGCAATGTCGAGGTCCTGACCTACGCCCGCAATCTGTCGGCCGGCGAGATCGTCCAACCGACGGACCTGGTCTGGGGCAAGGCGGCGGCCGCGCCCAACGACGCCCCCGGCGACGCCGACGTGGTGATCGGCCTGGCCGCCCGCCGGCCCCTGCGCGCCGGCGCCGCGGTCTCGGCGCGCGACGTCTCCGCGCCGCAGGTCATCAAGGCCGGCGAACTGGTCGTGGTGAACTACCAGGACGGCGGCATCTCGGTGTCGCTGCAGGGCAAGGCGATGGCCGCCGCCGGGCTGGGCGAAACGGTCAACGTCCAGAACACCTCCTCCAAGAAAGTCATCCAGGCGATCGCCAGCGGTCCTGGCGAGGCCGTGGTCGGCCCCGCCGCGGACCAATTCCGGGCCGCGCGCCGCACCCAATTCGCGCATCGCTAGAGAGCCAATTCCATGCGTCTTTCGCTCATCGCCCTTCTCGCCCTGGCCCCGCTGGCCGCCTGCTCCACCGTCACAGAGGCGGTGGTCGGCCCGACGCTCGCGCCGGTCGGCTATCCCGCCACCCTGATCGCGCGCGACCAGCCGACCTTCGTCTCGGCCCGCGAACCGATGCCCCAGGCGGCGTCCGCCAATTCGCTGTGGCGGAACGGCGCGCGCGCCTTCTTCATCGATCAACGGGCCAACCGGGTCGGCGACATCCTGACGGTCCAGATCGACATCAACGACAGCGCCCAGACCTCCAACGCCTCCAAGAGCAACCGCACGTCGGGCATGAGCGCCGGCGTCGATAACTTCCTGGGCCTGGAAACCAGCCTCGGCCGGTTCTTCCCCGGCGCCTTTGATCCGTCGAGCGCGATCAACACCAATTCGCTGTCCAGCAACGCCGGCTCCGGCGCCGTGACCCGCTCGGAACGGATCTCGCTGACCATCGCCGCCGTCGTCACCAACGTCCTGCCCAACGGCAACATGGTGATCCAGGGCACCCAGGAGGTCCGCACCAACGCCGAACTGCGCCAACTGACCGTGGCCGGGATCGTGCGGCCGGAGGACATCTCCTCGTCCAACACCATCAGCCACACCCAGATCGCCGAAGCCCGCATCAGCTATGGCGGCCGGGGCGATATCAGCCGCGTCCAGAAAGTGCCCGGCGGCCAGTCGCTGGTGGAGCGCTTCCAGCCGTTCTGACGGCGAAGCTGGATCATTTGGCGTGTGCGGGGGTTCTCTATTCGAATGGAGCGTCATCATGCGTCGCCGTGCGATCCTCGGACTGGGACTTTCTTGCCTACTGACCGCCTGCACCCACGGAGGCTATGGCGCGGTCGATCTCGGCTGGTCGCTGCACTACGCCGACGGTGAAGGGGCCAAGCTGGCCTATGGCCAGCCGGACAGTGACAACGTCCTGCTGATGATGACCTGCCAGCCGAAATCGGGGCGGGTGCTGGTGTCGCTGACCGCGCCGGACGGCGTCGGCGTCGAAGCGATCGAGATCGCCTCCAAGGGCCACTCCAGCCGGCTGCCCGGCGCCTCGGCGCCGGCCATGACCGAGGGCGCGTCGCTGATCGAGGCGATAGCCCCGGCCGACGACCCGGCCCTGCGGAGCTTCGCCCGCACCGGCGACCTCGCCGTGGTGGAGAACGGCCGCCTTGCCCGCATGCCGGTCCGCCAGGCCGAGCGAGCCACCGTCGCCGGCTTCTTCGCCGAGTGCCAGGCCGCCTAGAGCCGCCCGAAAGGTGATGCTAGCTTAGGTGGCATGAAGCTCGCCGCCGTCGCCTTTCCCCTCGCCCTGCTCGCCACCCAAGCCGCCGCCCAGGAGACCTATATCTGGTCGGTCGAGACCGCGAAGGACGCCGACGCGGCGCTGCGCTACGCCATCCCCGACACCGACGCTCAGCCCATCGCCTTCAGCTGCGTGCGCAAATCGGGGCAGGTGAAGGTATTCGCCCAGCTAGCCCGCGAGATCGGCGTCAAGATGGAGGCTGATGGCGTCTGGGTCGACAAGGCCGGCGTGCGCGGCCCCTGGCCGATGAGCGTCGCCCTCGCCTCGGACACCGCCGGCGCGAACCTACGTGGCCAGGTTCATGTCGACGAGGCGACCGGCGGCTCGCTGGCGATCGCCGAGTTCTCCACCGCCGCGCCGGTGGCCGAGGCGTTCCGCAAGACCGGCCTCATCACCTTGAAAGCGGCCGGCGAGACGGTTCA
>JBEBYB010000077.1:0-12247 GCA_040391295.1 Phenylobacterium sp.
CGGCGACGCCGGCGTCACCGGCCGCAAGATCATCGTCGACACCTATGGCGGCGCCGCGCCGCACGGCGGCGGCGCCTTCTCCGGCAAGGACCCGACCAAGGTCGACCGTTCGGCCGCCTATGCCTGCCGCTACCTGGCCAAGAACGTCGTCGCCGCGGGCCTGGCTCGCAAGTGCACGATCCAGATCAGCTACGCCATCGGCGTCGCCGA
The DNA here is from genome assembly GCA_040391295.1 of Phenylobacterium sp. Lineage (GTDB taxonomy): Bacteria > Pseudomonadota > Alphaproteobacteria > Caulobacterales > Caulobacteraceae > Phenylobacterium. The sequence goes on from JBEBYB010000077.1 coordinate 211, forward strand.
ACCGCTCAGCTTCTATGTCGACCTGCACGGCACCGGCGAAGTCGATCCGGTGAAGCTGGAACTGGCCTTGCCGCAGATGATCGGCGGCGGCACGCCGCGCGCCATCCGCGAGCACCTGCAGCTCAACCGCCCGATCTACGCCCGCACCGCGGCCTACGGCCACTTCGGCCGCCAGCCCGACAACGAGGGCGGCTTCTCCTGGGAGAAGACGGATCTGGTCGACCAGATCAAAAGTCTCGCCTAATCTAGATTCTGAGCCCCGCTTCGGCGGAACGTTCAGTCTGTGTGGGGGGCCGTCGTGCGTAAGCGCGGCGGCCCTTCTCTTTGCGGCGATGCGCTCCGCCGCATTCCCTCGGTGGCGGGACCGCGCTAGAGGGCGGCCATGGAAGACACTGCTCACCCGCTGCTCCGCTCCTACGGCCGGATCAAGTCGCGCCCGATCAAGCCGCGCCAGGCCGCCCTGGTCGAGACCCTGCTGCCGCAGATCCGCGCGCCCCAGGCGCCGTTCGATCCGCGCGAGCTGATGCCGCAGGCCGACGAGGTCTGGCTGGAGATCGGGTTCGGCGGCGGCGAGCATATGGCCAGCCAGGCGGCCCGCGCGCCGAACGTGCTGATCATCGGCTGCGAGCCGTTTCTGAACGGCGTGGCCAGCGCCGTGCGCCACGTCGACGAGCAGGGGCTCAAGAACGTGCGGATCAAGGACGGCGACGCGCGCGAGTTGATCGACCATCTGCCAGGCGCCTGCCTGACGCGGGTCTTCATCCTGTTCCCGGATCCCTGGCCCAAGGCGCGCCATCACAAGCGCCGGATCGTGCAGCCTGAGCTGCTGGCCGAACTGGCCAGGGTGATGAAGCCGGGCGGAAAGCTCCGCTTCGCCACCGATGTCGCGGGATACGCCGATTGGGCGCTGGAGCGGGTGCTCGCCTCGCCGGATTTCAGGTGGGCGGCGGGGCGCGCCGACGACTGGCGTGTTCCGCCCGCCGACCACATCACCACGCGCTACGAAGAAAAGCGTCTGGGCGACTGCGAGCCGGTCTTCTTCGACTTCGAGCGGGTTTAGCGCAGAGTAAAGACTAACCCGCCGGCCCGACATCATCGGAACGGCGGGTCAGGAACCGTTGCTACTGGCCCCAGCCCTTGCCGGCGGCGTTGGCGCGTTCGATGCCTTGGCGGATCAGTTCGCCGGTCTCTTCCGGATCGGCCCAGCGGACGATCTCGACCGACTTGCCCTTTTCCAGGTCTTTGTAGTGCTGGAAGAAGTGGGCGATCTGCTCGGTGAGAATGGCGGGCAGGCCGCGCCAGGAGTCCAGGCCGGCATAGAACGGGTGCAGCTTGTCGACCGGCACCGCCAGGATCTTTTCGTCGCCGCCGGCCTCGTCGACCATCATCAGGGTGCCGATCGGACGCACGCGGATCACCGCGCCGGGGACCACGGGGGTCGGGCCGACCACCAGCACGTCCATCGGATCGCCATCGTCCGACAGGGTGTGGGGGATGAAGCCGTAGTTGCCGGGATAGTACATGGCCGTGTGCAGGAAGCGGTCGACCATGATGGCGCCCGACTCCTTGTCGAGCTCGTACTTCACCGGCTCGCCGCCTTGCGGGATCTCGATGATGGCGTTGACGTCGTAGGGCGGGTTCACGCCGGTGGGGATCTTGGAGATGTCCATAGGGAGGAAGGACCTTGAAGACGCGACAGTTGAGGGCGCCGTCTGTGGACTATTCGGAGCCCGTGGAAAAGGGGCGCTGGGAATTCGATGGCGCGAATGCTGCAAATAACGGCCGAAACGGCGGTCTGCCGAACACGAAATTGCGAGGGGCTGACAAACGTTGACGCGCGCGCTATACAGGCCTTCACATCGTCCGTTAGCGCTGGATAGCGCCTACGAGCGGCAGGCTTCGGCCCGGCCGCTTTTTTGTTGCCGGAGAGCAGCCAAGCTTATGCGAGGCAAGACCACGGAAGACCAAAGGCTCGTTGAGCTCCTCGATCCCGTCGCCGAAGCCGCAGGCTACGAGATCGTGCGTCTGCGCCTGATGGGTGGAGAGAACGCTCGTCGATTGCAGATCATGGCCGAGACGCCGGACGGCGAGATGGTCGTCGAAGACTGCGCGCGCCTGAGCCGGGCCATTTCGGAAATCATGGACGCCGCCGACCCGATCGCCGGCGAATATACGCTGGAAGTCTCCTCGCCCGGCGTCGACCGGCCGCTGACCCGGCTGAAGGACTTCGTCACCTACGAGGGCCATGAGGCCCGCATCGAACTCGACCGTGTCGCCGAGGGCCGCAAGCGGTTCCGCGGCGTGCTGGCCGGGATCGAGGGCGACAATATCGGTATCGACCTGGAAGGGGAGGAGGCCACCGCCATGGTGCCGTTCTCCTGGATCGTCGACGCCAAGCTGATCCTGACCGACGCTCTGATGAAGCGCGGCGCTGAAGAGCGCGCCGCCCGCATCGACGGCGACGACCAACAAGATACACCCGAGTAAAAGGACACAACCGATGAGCCTGACCGGCATTTCCGCCAACCGGCTTGAGCTGTTGCAAATCGCCGAGGCCGTGGCCCGCGAGAAGTCGATCGACAGAGAGATCGTCATCGCGGCGATCGAGGAAGCGATCCAGAAAGGCGCCCGCGCCCGCTATGGCGTCGAGCACGACATCCGGGTCCATATCGATCAGAAGACCGGCGAGACCACGATCAAGCGGGTGATCACCGTCGTTCCCGACGAGACCATCTACGAAAACGAAGAAGGCGTTCCAGAAGAGCCGGTCGGCGTGCGCCGTCTGTCGGACGCCCTGCGCGACGACAAGACCGCCGTGATCGGCAAGACCTACGAAGAGATCCTGCCGCCCTTCGAGTTCGGCCGCGTCCAGACCCAGATGGCCCGTCAGGTCGTCACCGGGAAGGTCCGCGAGGCTGAGCGTGAACGCCAGCACGAAGAGTTCAAGGATCGCGTCGGCGAGATCGTCAGCGGCGTGGTCAAGCGGGTCGAGTACGGCAACACCGTCGTCGATCTTGGTCGTGGCGAAGGCATCATGCGCCGCGACCAGTCGATCCCGCGCGAGAACTTCAATATCGGCGACCGGATCCGCTGCTACATCTACGACGTCCGTCGCGAAACCAAGGGCCCGCAAATCCTGTTGTCGCGCGCGCACGGCGGCTTCATGGCCAAGCTGTTCGCCCAGGAAGTCCCGGAAGTTTATGACGGCGTGATCGAAATCCGCGCCGTGGCCCGCGATCCCGGTTCGCGCGCCAAGATGGCGGTCGTCTCGAACGACAGCTCGATCGACCCGGTCGGCGCCTGCGTCGGTATGCGCGGTTCGCGCGTGCAGGCGGTGGTGGCCGAGCTGCAGGGCGAGAAGATCGACATCATCCAGTGGAGCCCGGACGAGGCGACCTTCATCGTCAACGCCCTGGCGCCGGCTGAAGTCTCCAAGGTGGTGATGGATGAGGAAGACGAGCGCGTCGAGGTCGTGGTGCCCGACGAGCAACTGTCGCTGGCCATCGGCCGCCGCGGCCAGAACGTTCGCCTCGCCTCCCAGCTGACCGGCTGGCAGATCGACATCATGACCGAGAGCCAGGAGAGCGAGCGCCGTCAGCGCGAGTTCGCCGAGCGCACGGCCTTGTTCCAGGAAGCCCTGGACGTCGACGAGGTCATCGCCCAGTTGCTGGTCACCGAAGGCTTCGCCACGGTTGAAGACGTCGCCTATGTCGACGCCTCGGAAATCGCGGCCATCGAAGGCTTCGACGAGGACACCGGCGAAGAAATCCAGGCCCGCGCCCGCGACTTCCTGGAAAAGATCGCCGCCGAATACGACACCAAGCGCAACGCACTGGGCGTCGAGGACAGTCTGCTTGAGATCGCCGGCGTCACCCTGCCGATGGCCGTGGCCCTCGGCGAAGGCGACGTGAAGAGCATTGAGGATCTCGCCGGGTTGATCCCTGACGACCTGCGCGGCTGGTTCGAATCCAAGGACGGCGAGCGGGTTCGCGAACCGGGCATCCTGGAAAGCTTCAACCTGGATCCGGTCGAGGCCGAGGCCCTGATCATGCGCGCTCGCATCGCCATGGGCTGGGTCGAGGCGCCCGAGCCGGAGCCGGAACCCGAGGTCGAGTATTCGGAAGTCGACGCGGTGTTCGGCCATGCTCCAACGGAGGCCCCGGCTGAAGCTCCGGCGGCCGACGAAGACCCGGAGGCCTAGCCCACGGTGACCAGTCCCGCCCCGACCGTGACCGCCCCGCGGGCTCCAAAGACCCTCGCGGCGGCCGCGCGGGAGCGGCGGGACATCGTCTCCGGTGAAGTCATGGATGAGGATCGCCTCATCCGCTTCGTCGTCGGACCCGACCTGGCCGTGGTTCCCGACCTGGCGCGCAAGCTGCCGGGTCGAGGGCTGTGGGTCGCCGCCGACCGCGTGTCGGTGGAGACCGCCGCCAAAAAGGGCCTGTTCTCACGGGCCGCGAAGACCAAGCTGGCGCCGCCGGTCGGGCTGGCCGACCAGGCCGAGGCGCTGTTGCTCCGGCGGCTCATGGACGGCCTGGGCCTTGCGAAACGCGCCGGCGAGCTTATCTCGGGCTTTGAGAAGGTCGTCTCAGCCGTGAATTCCGGCAAGGCCGCCTGGGTGATCGAGGCCGCCGACGGCGCCGCCGACGGTCGCCGGAAGATTCTGAACGTGGTCCGCAAGTCACCTAAACCCCCGCAAATCTTCGGACTCTTCGCGGCGGAGGAATTGGGTTTGGCCTTGGGGGCGGAGAATGTGATACACACCGCCTTCCTTGCGGGGCGCGGCGCCGGTCGCTGGACTGTGGATGTCCAGAAGTTGACCGGCTTCCGCCCGCTCCTTCCCGAGAGTTGGCGTGAGGAAAAGCCTTTTGAGGCGGGTGGAACCTAAGTCGGTTTCGCGCGCCTAGAGCTATTGAACTGTCCGTGGTCGGGACCGTCCCGACCTGTAAGTAAAGCGAGCGCATGAGCGACGAGAACGACAACGGCCGGGCCCCTGGTGGGCGAGCTCCCCTGACCCTTAAGCCCCGTGGGGCTGGATCGGTCAGCGCGGGCACGGTGAAGCAAAGCTTCAGCCACGGCCGCTCCAAGACCGTGGTCGTGGAGACCAAACGCCAGCGGACGCATAATGCGCCGTCGGGCAATCTCGCCGCGCCTTCGTCGGCCGAGAAGCGCGCCTTCACGCCGCCATCCTCCGCGCCGCGCTCGTCGCAAGGTCCTTCGGGCGACAACTCGAACCTGTCGGTTGAAGAGCAGCGCGCCCGTCAACGCGCCATCGAACTGGCGCGCGAGCATCAGGCCCGCCAGGCCGCCGAGCAGAAGGCGCGTGAAGAACGTGCCCGCGCCGAGGCTGACGCCGCCGCTCGCGCCGCGGCTGCTGCTGCAAAGTCTGCAGAAGCCCCGGCCCCGGCCCCTGCGCCGGCGGCCGAGCCCGTCGCCGCGCCGCAAGCGCCGCAGGCCGTTGCGCCCGCAGAGCCTGTCGCGACGCCTGCGCCGGCCCCGACCCCAGCTCCGGCCGCGCCTGCCGCCCCGGTGGCTCCCGCCGCGCCGCAAGCTGCCGTGCCCCAGGCGCCCGCGCCTTCGGCCCCGCCGCAACAGCGTAGCGACAGCCAGCGGCAGTCCGCCGGCCAGACACGTACCTACGAGCCGTCCCGCGAACGTCGCGACGATCGCCCCTCGACGACGACCTATCGTCCCGAGCGCGCGCCCGGCCGTTTCGAAAACGCCAACTTCGGTCAGCGCGCCCCGCGCGCCGACGGCGGCGGCGCCCAGCGACCGCGTGACAATGATCGTCCGGCGCCCGGCGCTGATCGTGGTCCGCGCACCGATCGTCCGCAGGGCGATCGTCCGCAAGGTGGTGGCGATCGCGCCCGTCCGAGCGGCGAACCCGTTCGCTATTCGGCGCTCGCGCCGCGTCCGGCCCCCGGCCGGCCCGGCGACCGTCCTGGCGGCCCCCGTCCGCCGCGTCCTGGCGCGCCGAACGCTCCGCCCGCGACGCCCGAAGTCCAACGCGCCGCCCGTTCGGCTCCGCGTCCTGGTGGTGAAACCGGTCGTCGTCCTGACGATGACGAGGATACCCGCCGCAAGACCGCAGCCAGCGCCCCCAACAAGGCGATCAGCCGCGTCAAGGGCGCGGCCCAGCGTCGCGAAGGCCGCCTGACCATCCAAGCCGTCGCCGGTGACGATGAGGGCGCCGTCGAACGGATGCGCTCGCTCGCCTCGGTCCGCCGGGCGCGTGAACGTGAACGTGAAAAGCGCAAGGGCGGCGGCCAGGAAGCGGCTCGCGCGGCTCGCGAAGTCGTCATTCCCGACGTCATCACCGTGGCCGAACTGGCCAACCGGATGGCGACGCGCGGCGTCGAGATCATCAAGTTCCTGATGCGTCAGGGCGTGATGCTCAAGGTCAACGACGTCATCGACAACGACACCGCCGAACTGGTGGCCACCGAATTTGGCCACACCGTGCGCCGGGTTTCGGAATCCGACGTCGAAGAAGGCTTCATCGGCGAAGAGGATGTCGACGATCATCTGGTCCCGCGTCCGCCCGTCGTGGCGGTCATGGGTCACGTCGACCACGGCAAGACCTCGCTGCTGGACGCCCTGCGTTCGGCCGATGTCGCCGGCGGTGAACGTGGTGGGATCACCCAGCACATCGGCGCCTATCAGGTGCGTCTGGAAAGCGGCCAATCGGTCACCTTCCTCGACACCCCTGGTCACGCGGCCTTCTCGGCCATGCGGGCTCGCGGCGCTGACGTGACCGACATCGTCATCCTGGTGGTGGCCGCCGACGACGGCGTCATGCCCCAGACGGTCGAGGCGATCCATCACGCCAAGGCGTCGGGCGCTCCGATCATCGTGGCGATCAACAAGATCGATAAGCCGGGCGCCAATCCGCAGAAGGTCATCAACGAACTCCTGCAGCACGAGATCGTGGTCGAAAGCCTGGGTGGCGAAACCCAGGTGATCGAAGTCTCGGCCTTGCAGAAGACCGGTCTCGACCATCTGATCGAAGCCGTCCTGCTGCAAGCCGAGGTCATGGACCTGAAGGCCAATCCGGACCGCATCGCGGACGGTACGGTCATCGAGGCCAAGCTCGATCGCGGACGCGGCGCGGTTTCGACCGTGCTGGTCAAGCGCGGTACGCTGAAGCGCGGCGACATCGTCGTGGCCGGCTCCAGCTTCGGCCGCGTGCGCGCTCTGCTCAACGAACGTGACGAACAGCTCGATTCCGCCGGCCCCTCGGTGCCGGTGGAGATCCTTGGCCTGGACGGCACGCCCAGCCCGGGCGAGCCCTTCGCGGTCGTGGAAAACGAAGCCCGCGCTCGTGAACTGACCGAGTATCGGACCCGTGTGAAGCGCGAGAAGGCCGGTTCGCCGGTCGCCGCGGGCGTCACCATGGCCGACTTCATGGCCAAGCTTCAGGACAAGAAAATCTCGGAGCTGCCGGTCATCATCAAGGCCGACGTCCAAGGTTCGGCTGAAGCCATCGTGGGGTCGTTGGCCGCCCTGGGCACCGACGAGGTCCGTGCGCGGATCATCCTGCAAGGCGCCGGCGCGATCAGCGAGAGCGACGTCATGCTGGCCAAGGGCGCGGGTTCCCCGATCCTCGGCTTCAACGTCCGCGCTTCGAAGCAGGCCCAGGCCTTGGCTGAACGCGAAGGCGTGGAAATCCGCTACTACGCGATCATCTACGACCTGATCGACGACATCAAAGGCGTGCTCTCGGGCATGCTGGCGCCGGAACAACGCGAAACCTTCCTCGGCAACGCGCGCGTTCTGCAGGTGTTCGACATCACCAAGGTCGGCCGGGTCGCCGGTTGCCGGGTCACCGACGGCGTGGTTCGCCGCGGCGCTCGTGTCCGGATCATCCGCGACGACATCGTGGTGTTGGAACTGGGCACCCTCAAGACCCTCAAGCGCTTCAAGGACGAGGTGGTGGAAGTTACCGCCGGCCAGGAGTGCGGGATGTTCTTCGAAGGCTTCCAGGACATCAAGGAAGGCGACGTCATCGAGTGCTTCAGCCTCGAAGAGGTCAAGCGCAGCCTCTAGGGCTTTGCTTGTATCGAGTTCAAAAAGCCCTCCGGAAAACCGGGGGGCTTTTCTTTTGGAGCCGAAGCGAGGCGGGGGCGAGTGTTCGGGGCGGCATCTCTGGGATACGATACCGACATGCTCCGCTACACCGAACGGCCCGTCCGATGAGATACCTGGTCCTGGCCCTGGCCGCCCTTACGCTTTCGGGCTGCGCCACCGCCCAGCGCTATGACGCCGCCAATGACGTCCACATCCTGTTGGTCGCGATCCGCGACAACGACCAGGCCACGTTCGACGCCCATGTCGACCGCCCGGCGCTCAAGCGTCAGATCGAAAGCCGGCTGACCGCGGAGGGCCGCAAGGCGGGCGGCGATAGCCTGGGCGCGCTTTCGGCGATCCTCGCCCCGGCCCTGGCCGCCATCGCCGGCGACGCGCTGATCCAGCCGCGGGTGTTCCGAACGGTGGCCAACTATTACGGTTATGACGCCTCCAAGCCGCTCCCCGGCGCGCTGGTGATCGGCAACCAACTCAGGGCGATGGGCGACGGTCAGGTCTGCGCGACGCGCAAGAAGGACGGGCCCTGCCTGCTGGTGTTCACGCAAACTGGCGGAACCTGGAAGCTCTCCGGCTTCGACGGCGATCTTTCGATGCTGCGGACCAAGGGGCGATAGGCTTAAGCTTCCCCCTAACGACTTCCGGGGAGGGGGCGATGGGCTATGCGGCGGCACTTTCGGACTACGAGGAAACCGCCTTCAGCCACGGCGGTCGGACGCGAAAGGTGTTCAAGCGCGGCTCGGGGCCGGCGGTCATCGTCATCCACGAGATGCCGGGCCTGCACCCGCTGGTGATCCGGTTCGCCGACCGGGTCGCCGCCAGCGGCATGACCGCCTATTGCCCCAGCCTGTTTGGCGATCCCGGCCGGCCGGTCTCCAGCGGCTACGCCCTGCGCGAGATGATTACCGGCATCTGCATTCGCCGCGAGTTCAATGTCTGGGCCGCCGATAAATCCAGCCCGATCGTCGATTGGCTAAAGGCCCTGGCCCGCCAGGCGCACGCCGACTGCGGCGGCCATGGGGTCGGCGCCGTGGGCATGTGCTTCACCGGCGGCTTCGCCCTGGCCATGATGACCGAGCCCGCCGTCGTGGCGCCGGTCCTGTCCCAGCCCTCGCTGCCGCTCGCCGGCAAGCACCCGAAGCGGGCCGCCGGCATCGGGGTCTCGCCCCAGGAGATCGCTTGCGTCCGCCAACGGCTCAAAGACGAGGACCTCTCGATGATCGGGTTGCGGTTCAAGAGCGACGATTTCGTCCCCGACGCCCGCTTCGACACCTATCGGCGCGAGTTCGGCGACCGGTTCGAGGCCATCGAACTGGAGGACGCCGACGCCGCCCCGGCCCCGATGAAACCCCACTCGGTGCTGACGCTGCACCTGAAGGAGCACGGCCCGACCAAGGCCGCCGAACAGCGGGTGCTGGCCTTTTTCCGCGAGCGGACCGGGGCCTGAGCGGGGTGGACTTTTTCAGGTCACGCGCCTAGAAGCCCGCGCTTCTCCTGAGCTGCCGCGTCCGAGCCGCGGGCCAGGTCCTATGAAGGCCAAGCCAATGAAACCTACTCCCCCCAAGGGCAAGAACGCCCCCAAGGGCCTGTCGCAACGCCAGCTTCGCGCGGGCGAACTGATGCGCCACGCCCTGGTCGAAATCCTCCGCGAGGAAGACTTCACCGACGAGGCCCTGGCCGGCGTCTCGGTGACCATCACCGAGATCCGGATGAGCCCCGATCTTCGCCACGCCATGTGTTTCATCGAGCCCCTGGGCGGGAAAAACGCACAGGCCGTGGTCAAGGCGCTGACCTCGCACACCAAGTTCCTGCGCGGCCGGCTGGGACGCTCGATCGACATGAAGTTCACGCCCGAACTGAAGTTCATGCACGACGAGAGCTTCAACGAGGCCACCCGGATCGGCGCCCTGTTCGACAATCCCAAGGTGCGCCAGGACCTGATGCCGGACACTCCGTCCGACAGCTGGAAGGACGAGGACTGATGGCGCGGCGCCGGAAGGGCGACGCGGTTTCGGGCTGGGTTTGTCTCGATAAGCCCTACGACCTTGGATCCACCCATGCGGTCAGCCGCGTGCGCCGGCTCTACAACGCCCAGAAGGCCGGGCATGCCGGCACCCTGGACCCGTTGGCCACCGGCATCCTGCCGATCGCGCTCGGCGAGGCGACCAAGACGGTCTCGTTCCTGGTCGACGCCGACAAGGCCTATCGCTTCACCATCGAGTGGGGCCGCACGACCGCCAGCTTCGACCGCGAAGGCGTGACCACGGCCACCTCGGACGTGCGACCAAGCGTCGCCGAGGTCGAGGCGGCGCTGCCGGAGTTCGTCGGCGAGATTCAGCAGATCCCGCCGATCTTCTCGGCCATCAAGGTCGATGGCGAGCGCGCCTATGATCTGGCCCGCGCCGGCGAAACGGTTGAGCTCAAACCCCGCGCGGTGACCATTCACGCCGCGCGCGTGGTGTCGGCGCCGGACGTCGATCACGTCGAGATCGAGATCGAATGCGGCAAGGGCACCTATGTCCGCGCCATCGTCCGTGACCTGGCCGAGCGGCTCGGCGCCTGTGGACATGTCAGCGCCTTGCGTCGAACCCGGGTCGGACCGTTCGACGAAGCCAAGGCGATAACGCTGGAATTACTTGAGGAATTGGGCGATAAGGCCCGCTGCTTGGAGGCGCTGCTTCCGGTCGAGACCGCCCTGGACGACATCCCGGAGTTGGCCGTGACCACCGAAGATGCCTTCAAGTTGAAGCAGGGACGGCCGATCGTTCTCGTTCCCCGACAGGTCGAAGCGCTGAAGGCCCGGCTAACCCCCGGGACCCGAACCGTTTCAGCCATGGCGGATGGGGTCGTGGTGGCGCTCTGCGAGATGCGTGCGGGCAAGCTCGAGCCTTCGCGGGTCTTTCATCTGGAAAAGAGCGGAGACTGACCGATGTCGATTACTCTCGAGCGCAAAGCTGAGCTCATCAAGACCCACGGCCGTTCGGCCGGCGACACCGGAAGCGCTGAAGTGCAGGTGGCGATCTATTCTGAGCGGATCTCCAACCTCACCGAGCACTTCAAGACCCACAAGAAAGACAACCACTCGCGTCGTGGCCTGCTGAAGCTGGTCTCCGCGCGTCGTTCGTTGCTCGATCACCTGAAGAAGTCCGATGAGGGCCGTTATCAGGCTCTGATCGAAAAGCTGGGCCTGCGCCGCTAGGACCGAAAGGTCAGCCCCCGGGAAACCGGGGGCTTTGCGTATTAGGCCTACACTACAGCGCCGCTCGCTCCGTAACAGGCCGGAGCGGCCAAGCGGCGATCCGGGCGACCCAGGTCGGGCCGTTCGCTACACGCCGAGGGTTCCAAAGAAATCCTCACCCCCCGCCTGTTTGTCTGGAGAGGATTTCGGAAGTCCGACGCCCTGTCCGCCCCCGTTGGGAATACGCCCGCGGGATAGAAAGAAGCAAAATGTTCGAAATTAAACGCAAAACCATCGAGTGGGGCGGCAAGACGCTGACCCTCGAAACCGGCCGCATGGCCCGTCAGGCTGACGGCGCTGTCCTGGCCACCTACGGCGAGACCATGGTTCTCGCCACCGCCGTCTTCGCCAAGAGCGCGAAGCCGGGCCAGGATTTCTTCCCCCTGACCGTGAACTACCAGGAGAAGTTCTACGCCGCGGGCAAGATCCCGGGCTCCTTCCCCCGCCGCGAGGGCGCGCCCTCGCAAAAGGAAACCCTGACCTCGCGCCTGATCGACCGTCCGATCCGCCCGCTGTTCGTCAAGGGCTTCAAGAATGAAGTCCAGGTGGTCTGCACCGTGCTGGCCCACGACCTGGAAAACGATCCGGACATCGTCGCCCTGGTGGCGGCCTCCGCCGCCCTGGTGATCTCCGGCGCCCCGTTCATGGGCCCGATCGGCGCCGCGCGCGTCGGCCTGGTCAATGGCGAATACGTCCTGAACCCGACGTTGGATGAGA
>JBEBYB010000078.1:0-12216 GCA_040391295.1 Phenylobacterium sp.
GCCTTGTCCTCAGCGACCGCGACGAGGTGCTGATCTTCGGGGCGCTGTCGGGGGGCTAGGCCGGCAAAATCTCATCGGGCTCCGGCGTCACCGGAAAACGGACGGCGATGATCTCGTCCTGGCCGGTCATCCAGGCCTTGGCCACCCGGTGGCCGCCATCCATTAGCCGGCCCTCGGCGCAGAGTATGACGGGATAGGCGGGATCGGCGTCTGCGATCCTCTGCGCGTGCTTGGCGACCTCGCGGATGGTCGGCACGTGGCGTCCGACGAACCAGCAGTCCTGCTCGAATTCGGGAATGTCAGCGAGCTTCACCGAGATCACCGGCAGCTCGGCGGCCAGGGCCCAAAGCCGCTCGGTCCACCAGAGTCCGCGCCCGTCAGCGACAGGGCGCGTGTATTTGTCAGCCATGGATACGCCTCCTCCCCCCCAGCAAAGCTCACGGGAGAGGAGGACGCAAAGTCTTAGAACCGCAGGGTGCGGGCTTCTTTCACGTGCGGCAGGGCGCGGATCTTGGCGACCAGCACGTCGGCCGGGTCCTGATCGATGCCGACCAGGGCGATGGCGTCCTCGCCGGCCGAGACGCGGCCGAGGTTGAAGGTGGCGATGTTGACGCCCTCTTCAGCCAGCAGAGCGCCGAGCGCGCCGATGAAGCCCGGCTTATCCAGGTTGTTCACATAGAGCATGGTGGAAGCGAACGGGGCGTCCAGGTCCATGCCCTTGACCTCGATCACGCGCGGCGCGCCGGCCATGACCGTGCCCGCGAACGAGCGCTTGCCGAGCGCCGTGGTGACGGTGATCCGCACCAGGCTGTCATAGATGGGCGAATCGTCCTGCTTGCTTTCCGAGACGGTGATGCCGCGTTCCTTGGCCACGGCCGGAGCCGAGACCATGTTCACGTCTTCCAGCATCGGACGCAGCACGCCGGCCAGGGCGGCGGCGGTCAGCGGGCGGGTGTTCAGGTTGGCGACTTCACCTTCGTAGGCGATGTCGACGGCCTTGACCTCGACGTCGACCATCTGGCCGGCGAAGGCGCCCAGGCGCTCGGCCAGGGCCACGAAGGGCTTCAACTTCGGGGCTTCGTCGGCGGTGACCGACGGGCTGTTGAGGGCGTTGGAGACCGCGCCGGTGAGCAGATAGTCGCTCATCTGCTCGGCCACCTGCAGGGCGACGTTTTCCTGGGCTTCCATGGTGGAAGCGCCCAGGTGCGGGGTGGCGATGAAGTTCTCGGCGCCGAACAGCACGTTGTCCTTGGCCGGTTCCTCGACGAACACGTCGAAGGCCGCGCCGCCGATGTGGCCGCTGTCGAGGCCGGCGCGCAGGGCCGCTTCGTCGACCAGGCCGCCACGGGCGCAGTTGACGATCAGCACGCCCTTCTTGGTCTTGGCCAGGTTCTCGGCCGACAGGATGTTGCGGGTCTTGTCGGTGAGCGGGGTGTGCAGGGTGATGACGTCGGCGCGGGCCAGCAGCTCTTCCAGCTCGACCTTCTCGACGCCGATCTCGACGGCGCGCTCGGCCGACAGGAAGGGGTCGTAGGCGACGACCTTCATCTTCAGGCCGTTGGCGCGGTCGGCGACGATGCCGCCGATGTTGCCGGCGCCGATCAGGCCCAGGGTCTTGGCGTAGAGCTCCACGCCCATGAAGCGGTTCTTCTCCCACTTGCCGGCCTGGGTCGACTGGTCGGCGGCGGGCAGTTGGCGAGCCAGGGCGAACATCATGGCGATGGCGTGTTCGGCGGTGGTGATCGAGTTGCCGAACGGGGTGTTCATCACCACGATCCCCTTGGAGGTCGCGGCGGGGATGTCGACATTGTCCACGCCGATGCCGGCGCGGCCGATGACCTTGAGATTCGTGGCGGCGGCGATGACGTCCTTGTCGGCCTTGGTCGCCGAACGGACGGCCAGGCCGTCATAGTCGTTGATGATCTTGAGCAGCTCTTCCTTGGAGAGGCCGGTCTTCACATCGGCGTCGACGCCGCGCTGCTTGAAGATGTCGATGGCGGCGGGGCTGAGCTTGTCGGCGATCAGTACGCGGGGCATGGGCGGGTGTCCTTACGGATATATTTAGGGAGAAGATCCCCCTCCACCGCTTCGCGGTCCCCCTCCCCCAGAGGGGGAGGATCTCGGACCCAGATGCTCCCCCGCCCTCTTGTTTGAAGAGTGGGGGGAGCTGTCGCGAAGCGACTGAGGGGGTCTTGAAGTCTTAGGCGGCTTGGAGCGCTTCGAGGGTCGAGGCGAAGGCCCAGTCGAGCCAAGGCGTCAGGGCCTCGAGGTCGGAGGTTTCGACCGTGGCGCCGCACCAGATCCGCAGACCGGCCGGGGCGTCGCGATAGCCGCCGATGTCCAGGGCCGCGCCTTCCTTTTCGAGGGCGCCGGCCAGCTTCTTGGCGAAGTCGGCCTGGGCGTCATCGGACAGGGCGGTGATGCGGGCGTCGACCACCTTCAAGCAGACCGAGGTGTTCGAGCGCGTGGCCGGATCGGCGGCCAGGAAGTCCACCCAGGCGGTCTTTTCCACCCAGGCGGCGAGGGCCGCCAGGTTGGCGTCGGCGCGGCGCTGCATTTCGACCAGGCCACCGATCGAGGCGCCCCACTTCAAGGCGTCGATGGCGTCTTCCACGCAGAGCATGGAGGGCGTGTTGATCGTCGCGCCTTCGAAGATGTCCTTGGCGATCTTGCCGGCCTTGGTCATCCGGAAGAGCTTGGGCATCGGCCAGGCCGGGGTGTAGCTCTCCAGGCGGGCGACCGCGCGGGGCGACAGGATCAGCACGCCGTGCGCGCCTTCGCCGCCCAGGGCCTTCTGCCAGGAGAAGGTCACGACATCGAGCTTGGCCCAGTCGAGATCCTGGGCGAAGGCGGCGCTGGTGGCGTCGCAGATGGTGATGCCTTCACGGTCGGCGGAGATGAAGTCGGCGTTCGGGACGCGGACGCCCGAGGTGGTGCCGTTCCAGGTGAAGACCAGGTCGGCGTCGGGGCGCACCTTGCTGAGGTTCGGCAGTTCGCCATAGGGCGCGTCCAGGACTTCGGCAGGCAGCTTCAATTGCTTGACGACGTCCGTCACCCAATCCTTGCCGAAGCTCTCGAAGGCGAGAAGCTGCACGGGGCGCGGGCCCAGCATCGACCACAGGGCCATTTCGACGGCGCCGGTGTCGGAACCGGGCACGATGCCGATCAGGAAGTCGTCTGGAACCTCCAGCACCTGGCGGGTGCGGTCGATCGCCTCTTGCAGGCGCGCCTTGCCCGGCTTGGAGCGGTGCGAGCGGCCAAGGACCGCGTTCTGGAGATTTTGGGGGTTCCACCCAGGGCGCTTGGCGCACGGGCCGGAAGAAAACTCGGGGCGAGCCGGGCGCATTGCCGGCTTGGCGAGGGTCGTCATGTCGATGTCTCCCATCCTTACAGATGAGCAGCACCCCGTTGGGGGAGTGTGGCCCGCGGCGGAGAAACCCCGGTTTCAGCCCTAGCGCAAGCAAAAGTTTTGGAGCTGGGCGCTCTGACGCGCCAGTGATGTCGACAAGGCGCCCAGCCCTATCGGCCGCAATCGCCGCTTTGGAGCCGCAGCCGGCTGCGCCCTCTAGGCGCCGGTCTTCCGGGCCACGACGCGGCGTCGCCAGGCGATGATCGTGCCGATCGCCAAGCAGATGCTGATACCAAGAAAGTCGAGGTTGTTCGCCCGCGCATGGAACAGATCCACCGGCCTTCCGGTGACGAAATAGAACGAATGCAGGGTGAAGAGCGCGGCGTAGAGGATCATCACGCCGCCGAGCCAGAAGCTGGCATAGACCACGGCGACCACCAGAAGGCCGACCGCGGTGAGCCCGTCGCCGATCAGCCAGACCACCGAGGGAATCGCGTCAGGAAAGAGGAAATCGCCAATATTGCTCAGCAATGCGTTGGCGAGAATCAACGCCGCCCCGATCCGCTCGGGAGGACCGCCCTTCCAGAGAGCGAATAGCGTGATCCCCAGCGTGAGGGCGATCAGGCCAAGAACAAGTGGTGATGTCGGCATGATGCTGCGCCCCTAACTCTCATTAGGGGCGCAGCACCAGTTAAACTATTGCAACCAAGCGGCCTTAGCCGACTTCGCGCATGGTCGTGGCGTCGGTCTTGCGCATCGTGCCCGGGGGCTTGTCGTGGTAGCCGAGCTTGGTGCGGATGCCGAGGCGGAGTTGAGCTTCGGCAAGCTCACCGTGGACGCCGACCATGGCGGTGCGGGCTTCGCCCAGCGCCTTGAGGGCTTCCATCATCTTCACCTGAACGTCGTCGGCGAAGACGAGCGACGCATTCACGTCCGCGCGCGCGCGGAGCATGTCGGTAAGCAGTTCGGTGGCTTCAACCATGGCTTGGTCTACAGCCGCTTCCGTCGAAAACAACTTGGTCGCGACGCGTTGCGCGACAAACACCTTTTCCATGGGAACCCCTCCAAAGGAAATTAACTGAACGTCAATTAAGGTAAACCAGAGGTTAAGTTCCACCTAATAGATTCACGTTCTCTTAACCATTTTTTGTCGCTCAGGAGTTGAACTTGTGTCGCGGCGGCAACAGATTCTCCCGCAGGACGTGCCACGCGGAAGCGAACCGTTAGGAGAATTGGCTTAAACAGGTGGCTCGATGGGAATTCGGGCCCCTATGACAGACCAGCCTCCCAAGACCGGCGTCGCGCACCACGTGTCCTTCCAGGCGCGCGTCGCGGGCGTTGCGTTGATCACCACCGTGGTGGTGCTGGTGGCCGCTTGCCTGACCTTCATGCTCCAGCAGTGGGCCGTCGCCCGCGAGCAGAATCATCAGTCCCACGTGGCGCTCTCAAGCATCACAGCCGGCGCATCGGCCTCAGCCTTGATCGCCCAGGACCTCGGCGCGGCACGGGCCTCCATTGCTACGCTGTCGAACGACTCAAGCGTCACCGAGGCCCGGCTGACCGACGCCGCCGGCCGGACGGTGAGCCTCTACACCCGCCCCGAAACGGCCCAGGCCGAGGCGCTCGATACGATCAGGACGCCCGTCATGTCCGGCGAGACCAAGGTCGGCGAATTGGCCATGACCTTCGAGACGCCGACCCTGACGGCCTTGCTCCCCCAGTTCATCGCCCTCACCGGCGCGCTGTTCTTCGGCGGGGTCGGGGTTGCGCTGTTCCTGGCCCGAGGGCTCGCCTCCAGGGTGATCGCCCCGGTCCTGAAGCTGTCCGAGGCCATGCATGGCGTGGCGGCCAGCGGCAGTTTCGCGCGCGTTGAGGTTGAGGCCGACGACGCCCTGTTCCGCAGCCTGACCGCCAGCTTCAACCACCTTCTGGCGAAGTTGGACGAACGCGAGCAGGCGCTTCAACGATCCTTGCGTGAACTGGTCGAGGCCCGCGACGCCGCCAATGCGGCCAATGTGCTCAAGTCCCAGTTCCTGGCCAATATGAGCCACGAGATCCGCACGCCCTTGAACGGCGTGCTGGCGATGGCCGAAGTCATGTCGATGAGCGACCTGGCGCCGGCGCAACGCGAACGGCTGGATGTGATCCGCCAATCTGGCGGCCTGCTGCTGGCGGTGCTGAACGACGTCCTGGACCTGTCGAAGATCGAGGCCGGCAAACTCACCCTGCTGGTCGACGACTTCGATCTGGAGCCCGCGATCGCCCCGACCAGCGACGGCTTCTCGGTGATCGCACAGGCCAAGGGCCTGGGCTTCAAGGTCGATATCGCGCCCGAGGCGCGCGGGGCCTGGCGCGGCGACGCCGACCGGATCCGCCAGATCGTCGGCAATCTGCTGTCCAACGCCGTGAAGTTCACCCTGCACGGCGAGGTCACGGCGATCTTCGACGTGGTTCCCGACAGCGGGGCGCTGCGGCTGACGGTGCGCGACTCCGGCGTCGGCATCGCCGTCGAGAAGCAGGCCAACCTGTTCGAGAAATTCACCCAGGCCGACAACTCGGCGACCCGGCGGTTCGGCGGCACGGGGCTGGGCCTGGCGATCTGCCGCGAACTGACCCAGATGATGGGCGGCGTCATCAGCGTCGAGAGCCACGAGGGCAAGGGATCGGTCTTCACGGTCGAACTGCCGCTGGAGCGCGGCGTGCTGGCGCCTGGCCTGCCGATTCAGGCCCCGTCCCAGGCTCAGCCGACCGAGGAGGCCGACGAAGGCGCCCTGCACCTGCTGGCCGCCGAGGACAATCCCACCAACCAGCAGGTCCTGGCCGCGGTCATGGGCTCGCTCGGCATCGAGATCGACATCGTCGCCGACGGCAAGGCCGCCTTCGAGGCCTGGCGCGACGGCTGCTACGACCTGATCCTGATGGATATCCAGATGCCGGTGATGGACGGCATCGACTCGGCCCGCGCCATCCGCGCCGCCGAACGCGAGGGCGGCCGGCTCCGCACCCCGATCGTCGCCCTGACCGCCAACGCCCTCTCCCATCAGGTCGAGGAATATCTCGCCGCCGGCATGGACGGCCACGTCGCCAAGCCGATCGAGATCGCCAAGCTCTATGAAGCCATCAGCCGAGCCCTGACCGAGGCCGCCACGACGGGCGCCGCCTCATCGGACGCCACCGCCGCCGCCTGACCCTGGCGTCGGCGTGGGACGTTCAGCGTCCGGCCCCCTCCAAGCCCGATGAACTGAAGACAACGACGGGCTCAGAAACCCGTCAGAGCGGGCGTGGTCTTGTCTCCTCATGCCCGGCGCTTCGGGCCGAGGACGGAAGACCAAGGAGACCACCATGAAGAAGACCCTGACCATTCTCGCCGCGACCGCCGCCTCCGTCCTGGCCCTTTCCGCAGGAACAGCCTCGGCCCAAGGCTGGAACTCGAACAACCAGCGTCCAGCGGTCGACGCCCGCTATGATCATGGCGGCGAATGGCGCGACAACCGTGGCGGCTGGATGAACATCAACCAGCGCCAGGCCAGGCTGGACCGCCGCATCGACCAGGGCGTCCGCAACGGCTCCATCACCCGCAGTGAGGCTTACCGCCTGCGCGGCGAGTTTCGGAACATCGCCCGGCTGGAGAGCCGCTATCGCACCAACGGGCTGTCGAACTGGGAACGGGCCGACCTTGACCGGCGCTTCGACGCCCTCTCCTCGCGGATCCGCTGGGAGCGCAATGACGGTGATCGCTACGGCGCCGGCTACGGCCGCCGCTAGTTAGAGCTCGGCCAGGGTTGGAGAGCGCCCTGGCGGGGAGAGTGGGAAGGGGGCGGTCCTTGCGATCGCCCCCTTTTCAAGGTGGGATGGGGAACCGGGCGACCTCTAGCCGGCCACCACGCTCAGTTCCGGCCAACGCCGCACGGCGCTTTCGGCCGTCCGGCCAAAGCCCGTCGTCTGACGGGTCGGATTGGGCCGCAGCCGCAGGGCGAACAGATCCTCCAGGCCGAAGGGCGCCAGGATGGTCAGGCTGTCGTCCGCCTCGAAACGCACCCCCACCGAGAAGGCCGTGGTGGTGAACCGCGACAGCGCCTCTTCGCTGGAGGTCAGCGGGGCGTAGGGCTCGCGGAACTTGTCCTCGAACCACAGGTGGACACGGGCCTGATTGCGGACCTCCACCATCTCCTTCAGGGGCGGGGCGAAGGCGGCGGCGACACGCCGGATCACCACGTCCTCGGCCTCATAAGAGGTGTCGGACGAATCGAAGTAGCCGAGGTCGTAGTCCCTGATGCCGTAGTCCGGGGCGCGGCCGGTCAGATGGTTCAGCACCGGCTGGTAGATCGCGCCCGAGAAGATCAGCCACTCGGGCAGGTCCAGCTCGCGCGCCACCGTCATCACATGCATGAGGCTGGGCGTGGCGCGGACGATGTCCTCCAGCCGAGCCTTCAGATCCAGGCTCACCTCGCCCCTCTCAGCGGCCATCCGTGATCCAGCGGCCCGTGCCCGGCCCCGAACCCGGGCGCCTGGCGCATCGCCTCATGCACATAGGCCCAGGCCCTAGCGACCGCTTCGGGCAGCGCAAGCCCCTGGGCGAGCCCGGCCGCGCAGGCCGAGGCCAGGGTGCAACCGGTGCCGTGAGTATGACGGGTGTGGATCCGCTCGCCTTCGAACGTGGTCTCCCCGCTCTGCGTCATCAGCACGTCGATGACGCTCTCGCCTTCGACATGACCGCCCTTCATCAGCACCGCGGCGGCGCCCAGCTTGAGCAGCGCCTCGCCGGCCCGGCGCAGGTCGTCGGTGGTCAGCACCGACAGTCCGGTCAGCACCTGCGCCTCGGGGGCATTGGGGGTGAGCAGTCCGGAGCGCGGGATCAACAGCGAGCGCACCGCGTCGACAGCGCTGACCGCCAGCAGGTTGGAGCCGCCCTTGGCGACCATCACCGGGTCGACGACGACCGGGATCGATGCCGCGCTATCGAGAATGGCCGCCACGGTCTCGACCATGGCGATATCGCCCAGCATGCCGGTCTTGATGGCGTCCGCGCCGATATCGTCCAGCACGGCGCGAGCCTGGCCCTCGACGATCTCAACGGGGATCGGGTGGACGCCGGTGACGCCCAGGGTGTTCTGCACCGTGATCGCGGTGATCGCCGTGGCGGCATAGCCCCCCAGCATGGTCACGGTCTTGATGTCGGCCTGAATGCCCGCCCCGCCCCCGGAATCGGAGCCGGCGATGATCAGGACGCGGCCTTTCGCTTCATTCATCCCTCGGAATTAACGCGCCGCCGCGGCAATTGCATCGGGTTTCACCAAGCCATCCACCGATGACGACCGGGCGCCGATGACGAACCGGCGGCCGCGCTGCTAGGCTGTGGGCATGACCGACAAGATCGCACTCGTCACCGGCGCCGGTTCCGGCATCGGACGCGCCGCCGCCCTCGCCCTGCTCGACGCCGGATGGCGCGTGGTCCTGGCCGGCCGGCGCCCTGACGAACTGGAGATCACCGCCGCCCAGGCGCCCGGCCGCTGCCTGGTCGCGCCCACCGACATCACCGACGAGGCGCAGGTCGAGGCGCTGTTCGCGGCGACGGCGCGGGCGTTTGGCCGCCTCGACCTGTTGTTCAACAACGCCGGAGCCTCGGCGGGCGGTCGCCTGGAAGACCTGTCGCTGGAAGCCTGGAAACGGGTGGTCGACGTCAATCTGACCGGCGCGTTCCTCTGCACCCGGGCCGCGTTCCGCATGATGAAGGCCCAGGATCCCCGCGGCGGGCGGATCATCAACAACGGCTCGATCTCGGCCCATGCGCCCCGGCCCTATTCGGTGGCCTATAGCGCGACCAAGCACGCGATCACGGGCCTCACCCGCTCCAGCTCGCTCGACGGGCGGCCCTACGACATCGCCTGCGGCCAGATCGACATCGGCAACGCGGCGACCGAGATGACCAGCGCCATGGCCAAGGGCGTGCCCCAGGCCGACGGCTCGTTCGCGCCAGAGCCGTTGATGGACGTGAAGGCCGTGGCCGACGCCGTGGTGATGATGGCCGGCCTGCCGCTGGACGCCAACGTCCAGTCGATGACGATCATGGCGACCAAGATGCCGTTCGTCGGCCGGGGATAGGACCCTAGCCTAACGCCGCCACCGCGATCATTTCGGCGCTACGAGCATCGAAGCCGCCGCCTTCCCAGCCACCGAACCAATCGATGCGAGCGAACCCTGCGGCGCGAAGACCCTGCTCAATGCCAGCCTGAGACGCGAACCGCAGGGTGCTGGCGCTCAGCACCTCGTCACCACTTGGGGTGAAGCAATGACGGGTCTGAAAACGTACCTGCTCACCATCGACCGCCAGAATCTCATGGCTTAGGCGCACCTGCTCGCCCGCCCCCAGATCCAGGACTTGCAAGGACGCCTCGGGGTTCCAGCCCTCCCAGGCCCGGGCCTCGGGATTGCGGGTCTCGAACATGAAACGGCCGCCGGCGTCGAGACAGGCGCGCACCTGCCGAAACGTCCGGGACATCTCCTCGTCGGTGAGCAGACATTGAAACGCATGGCCCGTCATGACCGCGATGTCGAAACGCCCCTGGATAGAGCCGGCGTCGCCCAGCACCCACGCGGGCAGATCCCCACCCGGTCGCGCACGAGCAACGTCCAGCATGGCGGCGGCAGGATCGACACCCGTCACAGCGTGACCGAGGCGCGCCATCCGCACGGCGAACACGCCCGTTCCGCACCCGAGATCCAGGACCCTACGCGGCGCCGCGCCGATCTGCGCCTCATAGAAGCGCTGGTCCTCGTCACCGGCGTTCAGGCGATCGTAGAGCCGCACGAGGCGCGGATCGACATAGTGGAGATCGGTCATCGCGCGTCTTCGATCGCCCGCCAGACTTTCAGGGCCTGGAGTGTCTCGGCCACGTCGTGGACCCGCAGCGCAGCGACGCCGGCCTGCGCGCCCGCCAGGGCCGCCGCCAACGAGCCCGGCAGGCGGTGGGCGGGCGATACGCCCGGGTCGATCGCGGCGATGAAACTCTTGCGGCTGACGCCGAGCACCACCGGAAAGCCCAGACGGGCCAGCTCGTCCAGATGGGCCAGCAGGGTCAGGTTGTGCTCCAGGCTCTTGCCGAAGCCGATGCCGGGATCGAGCCAGATCTTGTCGCGCGCCACCCCGGCCGCCATGACCGCTTCGGCCCGCCCGGCCAGGTACGCGCTCACCTCAGCCACCACGTCGTCATAGCGGGGAGCGGCCTGCATGGTGCGCGGGGCTCCCTGCATGTGCATCAGCATCACCTCGCAGCCCAGTTCGGCGGCGACCGCCGGCGCGTCGGGCGAGTGGGTCAGGGCCGTGACGTCGTTCCAGATGGTGGCCCCGGCCGCGACGGCGGCCCTGGCCACCGCCGGCTTCATGGTGTCGATCGAGATCGGGATCGCGCTCTGCGCGCGGATCGCTGCGATCAACGGGATGGCGCGCGCGATCTCGTCCTGCACGGACACCGGGTCCGACCCCGGCCGCGTCGACTCCGCGCCGATGTCGAGAATGTCGGCGCCCTGGGCCATCAGCATGTGCGCGTGGGCCAGAGCCGCGCCTGGCAGAAGAAACTGCCCACCGTCGGAAAAGCTGTCGGGCGTGACATTGACCACGCCCATGACCTTCACGCGGTTCGACATGGCGATCCTTGGGGCTGACAGCAAAACGCCCTCCTGGCGCGGGGCCAGGAGGGCGTCAAGCGTGTGAGACGTTCGGCGCTAGGCCAGTTCGGGACGCGGCGAGATCGGCACGGCCACCGAAGGCCCCGAGGAGCGCCTGGAGTCGGCGTCGTCGCGGACCGGCGGCACGCCCTTCAGCGCATTGATGATCTCGTCCCCGCTCAGGGTCTCGTATTCGAGCAGGGCCTTGGCCAGGGTGTGCAGGTCCTCGAGCTTTTCGGTCAGGATGCGACGGGCTTCATCGAAGCCCTCCTGAACCAGGCGCTTGACCTCCTGGTCGATCAGCTTGGCGGTCTCTTCGGAGATGTTCTGCGTGCGCGACACCGAGTGGCCGAGGAAGACCTCGTCCTGGTTCTCGCCGTAGGACACCACGCCCAGCTTGTCGGAGAAGCCCCACTTGGTCACCATCGCCTTGGCGAGGCGCGTGGCCTGGTCGATGTCGGACGAGGCGCCCGAGGTGATCTTGTCCTTGCCGAAGATCAGCTCCTCGGCGATCCGGCCGCCCATCAGGATGGCCAGGCGCGAGGTCATCTGCTCGTAGGACATCGAGAGCTGATCGCGCTCGGGAAGTTGCATGACCATGCCCAGGGCGCGGCCGCGCGGGATGATCGTGGCCTTGTGCACCGGATCGGTGGCCGGGACGTTCAGGGCGATCAGGGCGTGGCCGCCCTCGTGATAGGCGGTCAGGCGCTTTTCGTCCTCGGTCATGGCCATGGACTTGCGCTCGGCGCCCATCATGACCCGGTCCTTGGCGTCCTCGAAGTCGCGCTGAACGACCATGCGGCGGTTCTTGCGCGCGGCCATCAGGGCCGCTTCGTTGACCAGGTTGGCCAGGTCGGCGCCGGAGAAACCGGGGGTGCCGCGCGCGATGGTCTTCACGTCGACGTCGGCGGCCAGCGGCACGTTCTTCATATGAACGCGCAGGATACGTTCGCGCCCGCCGATGTCCGGGTTGGACACCACGACCTGACGGTCGAAGCGGCCCGGACGCAGCAGAGCGGGGTCCAGCACGTCGGGACGGTTGGTCGAGGCGATGACGATGATCGCTTCCGACGGGTCGAAGCCGTCCATCTCGACCAGCAACTGGTTGAGGGTCTGTTCGCGTTCGTCGTTACCGCCGCCCAGGCCCGCGCCGCGATGGCGGCCGACGGCGTCGATTTCGTCGATGAAGATGATGCAGGGGC
>JBEBYB010000079.1:0-12164 GCA_040391295.1 Phenylobacterium sp.
CCTTCGCGGATGGCGTCGTTCTGCAGGACGTCCACGCCCACGAAGTCCGCGCCCAGGTGATCGAGGATCTGCACGACCACGCCGGAGAAGCCGCAGCGGGGCTCTTCGGGAACGCCCTTCATGAACAGCACGACCGGATTTTCGGTCACGGCGTTGGCGATGAAGTCGTGGACGGGATTGGCGGCGGTGGTGTCGGTCATGACTGTGGCCTTTGCGGCGAAGAATTCAGTCCAGAGCTAGGGAGCCGGCGGCTCCGGGTCAAGCGTTGGCCGCTTCAGGCGCGGCGCTCGGTCGCGACTTGGCCGAACCGGGCCATCTCGATCTGGGCCGCCACGCTGGTCGGAAGGTCCTTGTCGCAGACCGCGGCCAGCCGCTCGACCGCGTCGGCGCGCCAGGCCTGGACCTGGACGGTGGCGAAGGCGGGCTCGGTCAGGGCGTAGGCCAGGCAGATGTCCTCGGTCGTCCAGCCGGGGGTGTCCTGCAGGAAGCCGTAGCCTCCGATGTTGGCCAGCGGCTCGGCCCGGCGAACGCCCAGCAGGCCGCGCCGGGGCGAGCGCTCGCCCTCGACGCGCGCGCCGGGCAGGGTGGTTGGAAAGGGATCGCAGGCCAGCAGCGTCATGTTGGCGGCGCTGGCGTCGCGGATGCGGCGGCGCGCCTGCCAGTCCGACACCAGGCTGAACGGCGTGACCAGCACGTCGAACAACTCGTTGCTGATGCAGTCGTCCACCACCGGCCCGTCGCCCACGACGCCGATCTGCAGGCAGACGCCGCTGCTTTTGAGGTCGGCGAGATAGGTGCGGGCGTCCGGGGTCAGGGTCTCGACCGCGGCCTCGTCCATCGTCAGGACGTCGAGATATCCGGCGCGGGTCCGCTGCAGGGCGCCGCGGACGCTCTCGGCGATATCGCGGGCGGTCATCTTGCCGGCCACCGTGCCGCGCAGCCGCCAGCCCAGGAAGATCAGCCGGCGCTCGACGGCGCCGAGCGCCTCGCCGACCCCCATGGCCAATACGTCGGAGCCGGCGGTCAGCTCGAAGCTGTTGACGCCGTTTTCCATGGCGCAGAAGGCCAGGGTGCGCCAGGCCCCCGGCGAATTCATGTTCGGCGCTTCGTGCAACAACAGGCTGATAGCGGAGACCGCCTTGCCCGTTGCGCCGAAGGGTCGATAGCGCATGAGGCGCTCTTAGGCCGGAGCCGAGGTTTCGAGGGCCAGGGCGTGGAGTTCGCCGCCCACCTTGCCCTTGAGCGCGCTGTAGACCAGCTTGTGCTGCTTCACCCGCGACAGGCCGGCGAAGGCCGGGGAGACGATCCGCGCCCGATAGTGATCGCCGTCGCCGGCCAGATCATCGATGGCGATCTCGGCGTCCGGAAACGCTTCGCGAAGGTTCGCCTCCAAGTCGGCGATGGTCATGGGCATGTGAAGAACTCCACTCGAAGAATCTTTCTGGATTATAAACCTTAACAACCGCTGGACTGAGGCAGGTTAGGCGGCGCCGACGTCCGCGATCTCCTTGGCCGCGACCACCATCGCGCGCTCCAGCCCGCCCAGCCGCTCCAATCGCATGCTAGGCTGGCGGCCCGGGAGGGACTGCCATGACGATGTACCATGAGGGGCAACGCGGTTTGCAGGATGAGTTTGCGAGCCGGGCGTTGGCCGATCGCCTCGAGGAGACCTTGCGCCACGACCACTTCACCGACCGTGACGCGGCGTTCATCGGCGCGCAGAGCTTCTTCTTTCTGGCGACGGCGGATGACCAGGGGCGGCCGGACTGTTCGTTCAAGGGCGGGCCGGCGGGGTTTGTGCGGGTGACCGCGCCAGATACGCTGATCTTCCCGGACTACGACGGCAACGGCATGTTCAAGAGCCTGGGCAACCTTGCCGTCAATCCGGAAGTCGGCCTGCTGTTCATGAGCATGGGCGACAAGCCCCAGCGCCTGCGGGTCAACGGGACGGCCCAGGTGCTGCGGAACGATCCGGCCATGGACGAAATGGCGGGCGCGCAGCTGCTGATCAAGGTGACGCCGCGCGACATCTTTCCCAACTGCCCGCGCTACATCCCGACAATGAGCGTGGAGACGGCGTCGGTCTATAGCCCTGAGGCGGGCAAGCCGGCGATCGAACCGGACTGGAAGGCGTTTCCGATCTTCGCCGACGTGGTTCCGCCGCGCCGGACCTGATCCCCGTTCGAGATCAAGCCCGGCGAGGACGGTGGGCCGTCAGTCGATGATGGCCGAGTAGATCAGGCTCTTGAGTTGGCCGCGGAAGTTGAAGGTGCCCGACGGCATGAGCTGGGTCATGAACACCATGGTCAGATCCTCCTTCGGATCGACCAGGAAGATGGTCGAGGCCGCGCCGCCCCAATAGTAGTCGCCCGAGCCGAGCGATCCGGTCGAAACCTCGTCCATGGTCGAGGCCAAGCCGAGGCCAAAGCCGACGCCTTCGTTCGAGGTCTCCGAGAAGGAACCGATGGCCATCTGGGTCAGGTCCTTGCCGCCGGCCAGGTGGTTCATGTGCATCATGGCCAGGGTACGCGGGCCGATGACGCGGTGGCCGTCCAGTTCGCCGCCGCGGCGCAGCATCTCGCAGAACTTCATGTAGTCGGCGGTGGTGCCGGTCAGGCCGCCGCCGCCTGACTTGAAGCCGGGGTCCTTGGTGAATTGGCTGGTGGCTGGATCGTCGATCGGCTTCAGCTTCTTGTCCGGCCCGCGCTGATAGTTGGCGCAGAAGCGGTCGACCTTGTCGGGGGCGACGAAGAACGCGGTGTCGGTCATGCCGAGCGGGCCGAAGATCTCGTCCTGCAGGTACTGGGCGAAGGGTTTGCCGGAGATGACCTCGACCAGAGCGCCGCAGATGTCGGTCGAGAGCGAGTACATCCAACGCTCGCCGGGCTGGTAGACGAGCGGAACCTTGGCCAGCTTGTCCAGGAAGCTCTCCATGGTGTCGGCGCTGCCGGAACTGCGGATCTTCAGCTCGCGATAGATCTTGTCGACCGGGTGCTGGATGCCGACGCCGGGCAGGCCGCCGCCATAGGTGAAGCCGCCGGTGTGGCTGAGCACGTCACGGAACGAGACCGGGCGCTTGGGCGCCTCGGTGACCGTGTCCTCGCCCTCGCCCGAGACCCACACGCGGTGGTTCTTCCAGGACGGGACGTAGCGGCTGATCGGGTCGTTGAGTTGGAAATAGCCCTTTTCGTAAAGGGTCATCAGCGCGATCGAGGTGATCGGCTTGGTCATCGAATAGATGCGGAAGATGGCGTCGTCAGCCATCGGCTTGTTCCGCTCCAGGTCCATGGAGCCGAAGGACTTCTGATAGGCGAGGTGGCCATGCCGTGCGACGGCGACCTGGCAGCCCATGATCTTCTGCGAGGAGATGTAGTTGCGCTCGATATGGTCGGTGATGCGCTCGAGACGGCCGGCGTCGAGCCCCGTCCACTGAGATTGGGCGTCCATGAAAAATATCCTCCCGAGAAAATGGCGGTCTTTGTAATTGGCGGGCATCATGGGCCGGCGAGCCCCGTCACGCCAAGAAAATCCTAGGGGGGCCGGAGGAGGGGCGATGCACGAAGCCGAACCGATCCTGGAGCCTGATCTGCCGATCTGCGATCCGCACCACCATCTCTGGGACCATCCGACCAGCCGGTACATGATCGAGGAGTTGAACGCCGACGCCGGATCGGGCCACCGCATCGAGAGCACGGTCTTCGTCGAGTGCCATTCCTTCTATCGCGCCGACGGTCCGCGGGCCCTGGCTCCGGTGGGCGAGACCGAGATGGTCAACGGCGTGGCGGCGATGTCGGCCAGCGGCCGTTACGGCGAGATGCGCGCCTGCGCCGGGATTGTAGGATTTGCGGACCTGAGCCTGGGGGCTGATGTCGCGCCGGTTCTTGAGGCTCACATCCGGGCTGGCGGCGACCGCTTTCGAGGCGTGCGTCACGCCGGCGCCTGGGACGCCGACGAGGCGGTCCGTAACGCCCACACCAATCCGCCGAAGGGCCTCTATGGCTCGGCGGCGTTCAGGGAGGGCTACGCCAGGCTGGCGGACTACGGGTTGTCGTTCGAGGCCTGGCAGTTTCACCCGCAGCTTCCCGAGGTCACCGACCTCGCCCGCGCCTTCCCCGAGACGTTGCTGGTGCTCGATCATGTCGGCGGCCCGCTGGGGATCGGTCCTTATGAGGGCCGGCGGGCGGAGGTCTTCGAAGCCTGGAAGGCCGATCTGGCCGAGCTGGCCAAGAGCCCCAATGTGGTGGTGAAGCTGGGCGGGCTGGGCATGGCGATCTGCGGCTTCGGCTTCCACAAGCGCGAGACCCCGGCCAGTTCGCAGGAACTGGCGCAGGCGTGGCGGCCCTATATCGAAACCTGCATCGAACTGTTCGGCGCCGAGCGTTGCATGTTCGAGAGCAACTTCCCGGTGGATCAGGTGTCCTGCGACTACCGCACGCTCTGGAACGCGCTGAAGCGGTTGGCGGCCGGGGCGTCGGCTGACGAGAAGGCGTTGTTGTTCCGCGACGTCGCGCGCCGGACCTATCGCCTGGCCTGACCGTACCGATGGACACCGCCGGGCCTGGACCGCAAGGTCCCTCCGGAGTCGAGCGACGATGGAGTGGTGAGATGCAGACCCTGATGGCGCAGGCCGAGGTGTTGGGACAGCGGTTGAAGGACCGTAAAGAGACCGTGGCGGTCGCCGAAAGCTCGTCAGGCGGGTTGATCTCGGCGGCGCTGCTCGGCGTGCCGGGGGCCTCGGCCTACTATCTCGGCGGCGGGGTGATCTACACGCCCAAGGCGCGGGTGCTGTTGATGGATATCCCGAAAGACGCGCTGAATGGGATGCGTTCGGCCAGCGAGCCCTACGCCCTGCTGCTGGCCCGCACGGCGCGCGAGCGGTTCGGCACGACCTGGGGGCTGTCGGAAACCGGCGCGGCCGGACCGACCGGCAACGGCTATGGCGACGCCGCTGGCCATACCTGCGTGGCGATCGCCGGGCCGGTGGACTTCGCCATGACCATCGAGACCGGGCAAAGCGACCGCTTGGAGAACATGCGGGCCTTCGCCGCGGCGGCGATGCAGTTGCTGATCAAGGCGACGGACTAGAGCGCAGCTCCGATGGAATCGGATCTGCGCTCTAGTCTTTTGTTTTGTCGCGCTTTCTGGCGTCGTCCACTTCGCCGGAAAGCGCTCTAGCGGTGGGTGCTGGCGAGCGGCTCGTACGACACGCTGCGCGCGCGTTTGATCGCGGCGTCGAGCTTGTCCATGTCGGCGCCCTGAATCACTTGGCCGGCGACCAGGAAGGTTGGTGTCCCGGTGATGTTGATCTCCTGGGCCAAGGTGCGGGTGTCGAGGATGTGCTGGGCGATGGCCGGATCGCGCGCTGCGGCGCGCACTTCGGGCGCATTAAGGCCGACGCCGCGGATGACGGTGTCCAGCCGAGCGTCGGTCAACTTCTTCTGACTCATCAGGGCGCGGTAGAGTTCCAGGCCCTTGCTCTGGCCTTGAGGCGTTAGCGCCACCTTGGCCGCCGCGTCCGAAACGCTGCCGAAGACCGGGTGCTCCTTGAAGACGACTCGGACGTCCGGGGTGTTGGCGATCAGCTTCAGCACCTCGGGGGCGACAGCCTGGCAGTAGGTGCAGCGGTAGTCGTAGAACTGGACGACCGTGATGGCGCCGTCGGGGTTGGCGACAAAGTCGCGCGGGTCGCGCTCGAGGCGATCCTGCGCACTCTTCAGCACGTTCGCGGACGCCGCGGCCTGTTTCTGCCTCAGCTTGATGGCGGCTTCCTGGATCACCTCGGGGTGGGCCAGGAGGTACTCGCGCATCTCCTGTTCGAAGGCCTTGTCCTCTTGGCGGCTGCATCCGGCGGCCAGCAGCAGGCAGGCCAGGCTGGCGACTATTCGGGTGATCATCGTGCGTGGTGTGGTGAGGGGCATGCCGTTCAGGAAAGATCATCGAAGCGGTCGACGGGGAAGCGAAAAGTGCGTGACCTCATGCCGAGTTGCGATGGTTGATGCTTAGGTGGACTTGGTTCGCGGTTCGGATTAAGGATAAACTATATTCATATCTCGATATCGTACAGTAAGTGACGGGTATCTTGGAGTTCAGCTTTTATGTATATTTAGATATTTCGTGGCATTATCTAAAATTTAACTGTGCTCATCAACCAATAAACTTAAGGTCGCTTATACGCGCAAGTCGCACGATGGCCCTGTCAAATCAGCTGACGGGCGGGCGACTTGCAGTTTCGTTTTCCGACATATGTGGGCCTGTTGGCAGGCCTCGCGCTCAGCCTGTCCGCGCCGGCGACGGCTGTCGCCGGACCGATGGAGGACGCGATCCTCGCGGAGATGAATTTCGCGCGCGCTCACCCGCAGGAATATGCACGTCGATTGATGTTGCAGCCGATCACCGCCTGGGGCCGGGCCCTGCAGGCCGGCGGGCAGCCGGACGATCCCGAAGCCCTGGCTGAAGCCGTCGACGCGTTGCTGCGTCAAACTCCTTTGCCGCCCCTGCAGCCTGACGACATCTTGGCCACCGCGGCGCTTGAGCATGTCGAGAGCCAGGGCGCTGTCGGGCATATCGGCCACAATAGTCCTGATGGCGAGCGCTTCTATGAGCGGCTTCGGCGTCACGGAGCCGAGCCGAGCGCCATGCTGGCCGAGAACATCGCCTATGGCCCGCCGACGGCCGCCGATACGGTGCGCGAACTCATCATCGACAGCGGCGTCCCGAGCCGTGGCCACCGCCGCAACATTTTCCATGACGGCTTCGAGGTCGTCGGTGTCAGCTGCGGGCCGCACCGCGACTATTCCACCATGTGCGTGATGGACTTCGGCGGCGCGCCGAGCGTCAGATACGCGTCCCAAAAACACCACGAGCGCGCGGGGCAGGCGGCGGAATAGTTCGCCGGGGCGCTCACCCGGATCATTTCGCTACACTGCTTAGAGCCTGGGAGAATCGCGAGGCCCGCTTTCTGGTCAGGTCTCCACCCGCAGCGGGCATTTCGATACATTCTAGCCGCCGAACTCGCCCCAGCGGCGAATATTTCGCCCGCTAATACAATTGTTTACAGATTGTGTCGGCTCGGTCGGTTCTCCTGGCGCCAATGTTGCTCTAAATGAGATCCTAACTCGGGCGGCGTCCGTACAAATCTGGTCTTCCTGGCGGCTACTTCACCACTCTTTGGTGTGCCCGTTCGGAGTGAACGTATTTGTGCATGAAGTCCTCCGGTCACTTTCGTCGTGCTTGGATAAAGAGCAATGGCTTTTTCGAAATACGTCGTGCTTGGAGCGCTGTTGGGGATGACGGCCGTCGGCCCCGCAGCGGCCGAAGACTGCTTCCCGAAGGTTCGTGCTTTCGACGCCCGCCCGCCGGTGCCCGTGAAGGCGCGCCCGACTGTTCGCAAGCCTGCGGCCGCGCGTCCCGCGACGCCGGTGCGCCGGGTTGGCAAGCCTGTGGTGCGCAAGGCGCGCCCCGTGGTGGCGGCGGCAAAGCCGGCCCTGCCGTCCAAGCCACTGGTTGATTCATCTTTTGCGATGCAGACGGGGGCCTTGCCTCCTGCGCCGTCGGTCGAGTGCGACCGCACGCCGTCGATCCAGGCGGCCCTGCCTCCGGAAGCCAAGCCGGCCGCTCAACGGCTGTTGGATGAGATCGCCGGTCCGATGCCTGACGAGGCTCTCGCGCCGCCGACCGAACTGGCTTCGAACGCGTTGCCGCCGATGTTCGGCTTCCCCTTCGGTGGGGGCGGTCCTGGCGGCGGCGGGTTCGGCGGCGGCGGCGGTGGTGGTGGTGGCGGCGGGAATCCCGGCGAGCCGGGCGGCCCTGGCGAACCCGAACCCCCCATTGTCCCTCCGACGGTGATCGTGCCGCCGACCGAGCCGCCGACGGAGCCGCCGGTCATTCCGCCGCTCACGCCCGAGCCCCCGATCGTGCCGCCGACAACGCCGATAATCCCGCCGGTGAGCGCGGTGCCAGAGCCCGCGACCTGGGCGATGCTGATCATCGGCTTCTTCGGCCTGGGCTCGGCGATCCGCTCCAAGCGAGCACGGCTATCGGTGACGCAGGCCCTCTAGGGAGCATGCGTCGAGCGGCCTTGGTCCGCGCAGCAGTTTAGGCGTCGTCCCGATAGCGGGGCGGCGCCTTTTTCTTGGCGATAGCGGCGATATCGTAGGGTGAAGCAAAGGCCGGCGCACCCGTTCGCCGTACCTGTCGCGACAACCGCGGTCGGGCGCTCGACCCAACCGCGGTCGGGTCGCCCTTAGGCGCCCATATAGGACGGCATCCATCCCTCGTGGGCGGAGCGGAGCTTGGCGAGCGGCAGGGCGAACAGGCCCTCGACCGCGATGTCGTCGCCGCCGGCCTGGCCGATGACGGCGGCTGTGACGCCTGCCGCCTTTGCGGCGTCGAGCACGACCGCCGGGTCCTTCACGGCGATCAGGTAGCGAGCCTGGTCCTCGCCGAACAGGGCGGCGTGGACGGCGACGCCTTCCAGCGCCGTCAGGCTGAGGCCGACCTGGGAAGCCAGGGCCATCTCGGCCGCCGCGGCGATCAGGCCGCCGTCCGACAGGTCGTGGACCACGCTCACGTGGTCGCCGAGGATCAGGTTGCGGACCAGGTCGCCGACCTTGCGCTCCTGGGCCAGGTCGACCGGCGGCGGGGCGCCGTCCTCGCGGCCGACGATCTCGCGCAGGTACATGCTGGCGCCCAGTTCGCCGATGGTGTCGCCCACCAGCACCAAGGCGTCGCCCGCCTTCATGCCGGCGAAGTCGGCGCGGAACGCGTAGTCGGGGATCAGGCCCACGGCGCCCACGGTCGGGGTCGGCGGAATGGCCTGGCCGTTGGTCTCATTATAGAGCGAGACGTTGCCGCTCACGACCGGGAAGTCCAGCGCGCGGCAGGCCTGAGCCATGCCTTCGATGGCGCGGACGATCTGACCCATGATCTCGGGGCGCTCGGGGTTGCCGAAGTTCAGGTTGTCGGTGATGGCGATCGGGTCGGCGCCGACGGCCGTCAGGTTGCGCCAGGCTTCGGCGACCGCCTGCTTGCCGCCTTCAAAGGCGTCGTTCAGCACGTAGCGCGGGGTGCAGTCGGAAGTGACGGCCAGGGCTTTGCGGGTCCCGTGCACCCGCACGATGCCGGCGTCGGCGCCGGTGGCGCTGTCTTCCAGGGTGTCTGCCATGACATGGCGGTCGTACTGCTCCCACAGCCAGCGTTTGGAGGCCATGTCCGGGGCGCTCATCAGCTTCAGCACCGCTTCGGCATAGTCGGCGGGCGCGGCCACGTCGGCGGAGTTGAGGCGCGGTTGCGCCGGGGTCGCGACCCACGGGCGGTCATAGAGCGGAGCGTCGTCGAACAGCGGGGCCAGCGGCACGTCGCAGACGATCTCGCCCTGGTGCTTCAGCACCAGGTGGCCGGTGTCGGTGGTGATCCCGATGGTGGCGGCGTCCAGGCCCCACTTCTCGAAGATGCGCTGGCCGTCGGCTTCGCGGCCGGGCTTCAGGATCGCCAGCATCCGCTCCTGGCTTTCCGACAGCATCATTTCGTAGGCGCTCATGCCCTCTTCGCGCTGGGGCACCAAGTCGAGGTTGAGTTCGATGCCGACCCCGCCCTTGCCGGCCATCTCGACCGACGAGGAGGTGAGGCCAGCCGCGCCCATGTCCTGGATGGCGGCCACCGCGCCCGAAGCCATCAACTCCAGGGTGGCTTCGATCAGCAGCTTTTCGGCGAAGGGGTCGCCGACTTGGACGGTCGGGCGCTTTTCGTCGGAGGCGTCGTCGAATTCGGCCGAGGCCATGGTCGCGCCGTGGATGCCGTCGCGGCCGGTCTTCGAACCGAAATAGACGACCGGCAGGCCGGCGGCCGGAGCGGCCGAATAGAAGATCTTGTCGGCGTCGGCCAGGCCCACGCACATGGCGTTGACCAGGATGTTGCCGTCATAGCCGCGGTGGAAGTTGGTCTCGCCGGCCACGGTGGGGACGCCCACGCAGTTACCGTAGCCGCCGATGCCGCTGACCACGCCCGACACCAGGCGCTTGGTCTTCGGGTGACTGGGATCGCCGAACCGCAGGGCGTTCAGCAGGGCGATGGGGCGCGCGCCCATGGTGAAGACGTCGCGCATGATGCCGCCGACGCCGGTCGCCGCGCCCTGATAGGGCTCGATGTAGGACGGGTGGTTGTGGCTCTCCATCTTGAAGATGCAGGCCTGGCCGTCGCCGATGTCGATGACGCCGGCGTTCTCGCCCGGTCCGCAGATCACCCGGGGGCCCGTGGTCGGAAACTTCCCCAGGTGCTTCTTGCTGGATTTGTAGGAGCAGTGCTCGCTCCACATCACTGAGAACACGCCCAGTTCGACCGGGTTCGGCTCCCGGTTCAGGCGTTGCAGGATGACGTCGTATTCTTCCGACTTCAGGCCGTACTCGGCGGCGGTTTCGCGGAGGGTCTTTTCAGGCTGAGCGCTCATGCGCGCCTAATAGCCGGACTCGGCGCGTCAGGCGATAGGGCAGCGCCTTAGGAAAGTCCGTTGCGGCTCCTGGCCGCGCCTAGGCCAGGGTGCGCACCTTGGGTTCGCGGTCCCAATAGCGTCGCGCGGCCGCCCGCACGAAGGCGTCGTCCAGGCCGGTCACTCCGTCGTCTGCGACCACGCCGGCCTTGTCCAGCAACGGCTTGGCCGCCTCGCTGGCGCCTATGGCCTTGAGGTGGCCGAAGGCGTCCATGACGAACTGTATCGCCGCGGCCTCCTTGACCAGGGCCGCGCAGCCGTCGCTCGATAGGGCGAGCGCGATGGCGTCCACCATCACCGAGGGCGTCCCGGCGAGCTGTCCGTCGGCCTTGCGCAGCGAGCCGTCCGACATCTTCACACCGCCGACCTTGGGCGCGATCACGACGGGGCGGGCGCCGGCCTTGCCGATGGCCTTCGCCAGGGCGTCGACGACGCCGGCGTCCGAGCCGTCGGCGATGAGGATGCCGACCGAGCGGCCTTGCAGGGTCTGCTTTTCCCTCGGCCCCCGGACGATCCGAAGGGCGGGCGAGAGGGCGAGGTCCTGGATCGGCGCCGCGGTCTCCGAAGCCTTCGGCAGGTCCATGGCCAAGCCCGCCGCGACACGGGCGGCCAGGCTGGGATCGACATTGACGAGGTTGCCCAGCACCCGTGTGCGGATCGCCTCGATCGACACCTTGGACAGTTCGAACACGATGGCCGAGGCGAGGTGGCTCTGTTCGGCGCCGTCGAGCGAGCGGAAGAACAGCCGGGCCTGGCTATAGTGGTCGGCGAAGCTTGAGGCGCGGATTCGCAGCTTGTCGCCCGACTCCGCGGCCGGGTAGGTCGCAAAGCCGGTGGCGGGGCATTCGCGCACCCCGCCGATCTCGCCATGCTCGGCCAGGCTGTTGGGCTCGTAATTGGCGCGGCCCTTGGGCTGCAGCATCTGCATCTGCCCGTCGCGCTGGAAGTTCATCACCGGGCACTTGGGCGCATTGATCGGGATCTGGTGGAAATTGGCCGTGCCGAGCCGGCTTTTCTGGGTGTCGAGATAGCTGAACAACCGGCCTTGCAGCAGCGGATCGTTGGTGAAATCGATGCCGGGCGGGACATTGGCCGGGCAGTACGCGACCTGCTCGGTCTCGGCGAAGAAATTGTCGGGCCAGCGGTCCAGGACCATGCGGCCGACAATGCGCACCGGCAGCAGCTCTTCGGGAATGATCTTGGTGGAGTCGAGGACGTCGTAGGGCAGGCTGTCGGCGAACGCCTCGTCGAAGGTCTGGATGCCCAGTTCCCATTCCGGGAAGTCGCCGCGCGCGATCGCTTCGAACAGGTCGCGCCGATGATAGTCGGGATCGGCGCCGGCGATCTTCACCGCCTCGTCCCAGATGGTCGATTGCAGGCCGAGCTTCGGCTTCCAGTGGAACTTCACGAAGGTCGAGGCGCCGGCCGCATTGACGAACCGGAAGGTGTGGATGCCAAAGCCCTCCATCATGCGCAGCGAGCGCGGGATGGCGCGATCGGACATCGCCCACATGATCATGTGGGTGGTCTCGGGCATCAGGCCGACGAAGTCCCAGAAGGTGTCGTGGGCGCTTCCGGCCTGCGGATAGCCGCGGTCGGCCTCCATCTTCACCGAATGGACCAGGTCGGGAAACTTGATGGCGTCCTGGATGAAGAAGACCGGGATGTTGTTGCCGACCAG
>JBEBYB010000080.1:0-12151 GCA_040391295.1 Phenylobacterium sp.
GGGGGCTGAAGGCGCCGACCTCGTAACTCGGCGAGGCGGCGGGATAGGAACGGCCCCGATAAGGGATGACGACCAGGGCGTATCCGCTCTTCGGGGGAGCGGTCGTTGGCAGGTAGAGCCAGCTGCTCAGCTCCGCGCCCATCGGGCCGCGGTGGCGCACCTCGAACGTTCGCGCCGGTTCGACGTCGGCGAGGGCCGTATTGATCTCCAGCAGCGGGATCCAGGCTCCCTTGGACCTGGCCATGGAGAGCCTGCGCACGCCGCCTGGGCCGCGGATCATCGCCACCGCATGATCGCGGGTGATCGCCCTCGGCTCGGCCTGGTCTGGCAGGGTGAAGCGGCGCGATCGGCCGGTGGCGGAGGTCATGGTGATCGCCCGGCCCGTCGCCGTCGCCATGCCGTCGGCCGGCAGGCGCGGATTGGCGACGAGACGGCTCCCGGGTTCCTGCGCGGGGACCAGCGGACCTGAGGCAAGGTCTTCGCCGACAACCGTCCGCTCGCCGTCTGCTCCGATCGCCCAGGCCGCGCCCTGGGCGGCCAGGAGGATGTGGTCGGACGAGATCGCGCCGAGCTGACGGGGGGCGAAGTCCAGTCCGGCGGTGAGGTTGACGCCGCCCTGGGGCCCGAGCCGATACCAGTCCGGGCGTCCCTTGGATCCCGTGGCGTAGACCAGCGGGTCGGCCCCGAACCAGTCGGCGCGTACGAGCGGCGCGCCCTCGGAGGTCGTGACGAGCGCGAGCTTGAGATTGTCAGGAAGCGGCCGGCTGACGGCGCCGGTCGCAGCCTCGATCCGGACCAACTGGGGACGCCTTCTGTCCGCGCCTTTCGCGAGGGCGGCGGCCAGCAGCGCGTCTTGCGGCGACCAGGTCAGCAGGCCCAGCGCGACCTCGCAGCTCGGGCAGGGCGTCGTGACGTCACCGGCCAGCAGGTCGATGAGGATGAGCGAGCGCCGCCGGGTCGGGAAGGCGGCGTAGACCATGTCCGTCGCTCGCGGTTGCAGATCCTCGCCATTTTCGATGAGGGCGGCGTAGCGGCCGGACGGCGAGACCGCCAGATCCACGAACTCCCCGCGGGCCAGGACGCGGCGCGCGCCAGTGTCGGCGTTGATCTTGAGGACCCGCGGAGCCTCGCCCTTGGGCCGAAGGCCGAGGAACCGTCCGCTGCCGATGGCGGTCGCCGAAGCTGTCTGGCCACGCGCGGTCTGCGCCCAGAGCTCGATCAGGCGGGCCTGCGCTTCCCAGCCCACCCCAAGCCGCCAGGTAAGGTCGCCGTCCGGCCGTGCGATGAGGATCACCTCCCGGTCCGAACGCCACTGCGCCGTGGGTCCGTGGACCGGGAACTCCGGCGTGACGCCGAGCCAGCGGACCTCGCCGGTGGCCAAGGTCACGAGGCCCGCCTCGAAGCTGTGTTCCTGCAGCCGGTAGACCAGCATCCGCCGACCGTCCGGGGCGATCGGTCCGGCGACATAGCCGGCGGTCGGCTCCTGGGGGAACAGCGGCCGCGCCGGGCCAGGCTTGTCGACCTCCACGCTCAGCAGTTCTGTCAGCAGCAGCGGTGTGAAGTAGTTGTAGTCGAAGCGCGCAGCGCTCTTCCAAGCCCGGCGGTGCTCGATGATCAGCCGCCGGCCGGAGGGGTCGAACATCACCCTTCCAACCTCTTCGGTGGCCAGCAGATCGTCGACCGAATAGGGCCGGGCGGCGGCCTGACTGGCCCAGAGCCCGAGCAGCAGGGCGCACAGCGCCGCGATGCGTCGCATGGGAATTCTCGATTCAGGTTTGAGGGAGGGCTACCAGCGCTTGGTGAGCTGGATCGATCCGAAGCGGCCGAGCGGATCGGCGTTGGTGGCGTCGTAGGCGACGCCGGTCGGGGCGTCGTAGAACGGCGGGTCGCTGTCGAAGAGGTTCTGCACCGAGACCGCCAGGCTTAGCCCCTCGAATTGCTCCGGCGTCCATCGCACCTGGAGATCGGCCGTGGTCCAGGCGTCGATGCGCGCGCCGGTCTCCGATCGGTAGGCGTCGACATAGTTCAGCGCCAGGGTCGCGCCATAGTCGGTCCGCGACCAGGACGCCGAGGCCCGCGCGCGCAGGTCCGCCGGTTGGCCCGCCGTGGCGACGAACTCCCGCACCGGCGAGGCCGGCGTCAACTGCTTCTCGTAATCGAACAGGTACGACGCGTTCAGGCTGACATCGAAGCGGTCGCGGCCCAGGCTGAAGCCGTAGGCCCCGGTGACGTCGACGCCGCGGACGTGGACGGCGCTGGTGTTGACATAGCGGGCGTCGACCACCGCGCCGTAGGCGGTGGCCGGATAGGCCCCGGGCGTCACATAGGCCGGCGAGCCCAGCAGGGACTGGACGTAGGCGACGTCGGCCGAATTGGCCGGGTCGATCACCCGCACGAACGGGCTGAAGATCGGATCGGTCAGGGCGGCGACGGCGTTGGTCGCCACCGGCCGGTCGATCTGGTTGTCGAACGCGGTGTCGAACAAGGTGCCGCTGAGCCGAAGGCCGGGCGCTGCCGCTGGCGTAAGGTCGAAGCCGACCGTCCAGGACGTCGCGGTCTCCGGCTTGAGGTCGAGGTTGCCGCCGCTCATATTGAGCGAAAGGATCCGCGCGCCGTCCTTCAGGTACTGCACGTTGGCGTAGGTCTCGGCGGCGTAGACCTCGGTCAGGGTCGGTCCCCGGAACGATGTCCCCCAGGTCGCCCGCAGCCGCAGATCGTCGCTCGGCGACCAGGTCAGGCCGACCTTGGGATCGGCCGTGGTTCCGGCGTCGTCATAGTGCTCGATCCGCCCGGCCAGCGAGAGTTCGAGAGCCTGCAGGCCAGGACGGGCGTTGGCGGGGCCGACGAGAGGCGCGCGCACCTCGACAAAGGCGGCGCTGATGGTGCGTTCCACCTGTGGCCGTGTGGTCACCCTGGGGGCCGCAGTCGCAACGAAGAGCTCGTTGGTCTGGTCGAAGCTCTCGTGGCGGACATGGGCGCCGATCGCCATCCGGACGTCACCGCCGGGCAGGGCCCAGACCGTGCCGTCGGCCTGGAGGTTGGCCGAGCTCACCTGGCTTTCGTAGCGCTGGGCGGTGTAGCCGCTGCCGATGAAGTCCAGCACCGCGGCGTTGTTGTCGTCGCCGTCGCCGAACGGATTGAAGAACCCGTCGACCGAAGTGCGAAAGAGCGTCGCCGGATTGTCCGGAACCCCGCCCACCGCTTCGCGCAGGAACAGGGTGTTGAGGTTGCGCGAGGTGCCTGAGCGCAGGTGTTCCCGCGCATAGGCGCCATAGGCCTCCGCCCGCCAGTCGCCCCAGAGCTCGGCGGTGAGGCCGCCCGAAACTCCGAGGCTTTCGGTGGTTCCAGCCGCGTAGCTCGGACCGAGGTCCTCGGCGAACGAATAGTAGATCTGGTGGCTGCGCGAGCCGTTCGGCGAGACGAAATAGGGATTATTGTCGCTCACCGCGATGCTCGCCTGGGCCGCGACCGAGGCATAGTCGAACCTGCGCCGGCTCGCGCGAAGGTCGAAGCTTGCTTCCACCCGCTCGCCGAGCGATTGGGCCAAGGCGGCGTAGACGCTATGGCGCTCCTGGTGCGGCAACAGCATCTGGTCCAGCCGCGGTTCCTGCAGGTTGATCACGCCGCGGACGAAGTCGCTGGCCTGCAGGTTGCCGACCCCGCGCGGTACCCCCCAGGTCGGAACCGCCGCGTTGGTGGCCGGATCGATCTCCACGATGTTGCCCGGCACGGAGATGTTCACCCGTCGGTCGGTTCCCCCCCACGCTCGCAGGTCGGCGGTGCGGGTGAAGGCCCGCGCGGCGAAGGGCAGGGCGGCCCGATCATAGTACTCGTAGGAGATCAGCGCCCGGCCGCTCTCCCAGGTCTTGCCGAAGGTCTGGCCGATCTGCACCTCCTCGGCCCCGCCATCGGCCAGGCCGTATCGGAGGCGGGTTTCCGCGCCGTCGAAGTTGCGCCGCAGGATGATGTTGACCACCCCGCCGACCGCGTCGGAACCATAGAGCGCCGAGGCGCCGTCCAGCAGCACGTCAATCCGCTCCACCGCCGCGGTCGGGATGGCCGAGACGTCAGCGAAGTCGCCCTTTCCCCCGGTTCCAGCCATGCGCCGGCCATTGACAAGCACCAGGGTGGCGTCGGGGCCCAGGCCCCGCAGATTGACCCCGGTGGCCCGGGCGGTGTTGGCCGAGGTTCCGTCGGCGCCCGTGGTCATGACGTCCGGGGTCGCCATCCCCGAATGGTTCTGGGGCAACGCCGCCAGGCTCTCGGCGACGGTCGCATAGCCCTGCCGATCGATTTCGTCGCGGTCGAAGCTGACGATCGGCGAAGGGCCGGCGCTGACGCCGCGAATGTGAGTTCCGGTGACGATGACCTCGTCGAGGGTCAAGGGCGTCGCCTGGGCGACCTCCCGCTGGATGGTCTGCTCGGGACTGGCGACCAGATCGAGCCGCAGCACCACCACGCCCGGTCGGCTCTGCTGGGCGACGATGCCGGTGCCTTCCAGCAATCGAGCCAAAGCCGCCTTGGCGGTGAACCCGCCGGAGAGCCCGTCGCTGCGGCGGCCCCGGACCACCTCGGGCGTGTAGAGCAGTTGGACGCTGGCGCGGGCTGCATAGGCGGTCAGGACGGTCTCCAGATCGCCGCCGCCGATCGCGAAGCTCAGGATCGGCTCGGCGGGGGCGGCGATCGCCGCCGGCGCGGCCGCCACCAGGGCCAGCAGACTTACCGATCCCCAGCTTGGTCGGTGGTGTTGGACGTTCGTCAGCCTCATCTCGCTCTTCCCCCTAAGGACGCGGCCAGGCGCGCCTCGCGTTCTCGCCGCTGTGGGGAAGAAGCACCGCGGAGGGAGGGGGCACCCTGACGAGGTTAGCAAAAAACATCTCAGGGTGTGTGTCGCAAATTTGCTACCCGCTGTGCGGGTGGGTGTCAGCCTTTCGGCGTCAGCCGGACTTCGCGCTCGGAGCGTTCGGCCGTCAGTTCGAACAGATCGGACACCGCCGACACAAAGGCCTCGGTGTCGCCCACCTCGAACACCCCGTTCACGCTGACCGTCTGAAGCCGTGGAGACGCCACCACGACCTTGTTTCGGCTGTAGCGGTTCACCTCGGCCACGGCCTGGGCCAGCGGCGTCTCGCTGAAGATCAGGCGTCCGGACGTCCAACTGGTGGCGGCGGCGACGTCGACCTGACGGGGCCGGGCCGAAGTCTGGTCGGTGTCGAGGGACTGCCCCGGCGCCAGCCGCCAGGCCTTGGTCGTTTCCGGCTGGGTCACCTCGACTGAGCCTTCCACCAGGGTCACCTTCACCGCCTCGCCGGTCAGACGCACGTCGAACCGGGTGCCGAGCGCCCGAACCTGCGTGCCGCTCGCCTTGACCACGAAGGGGCGACTGGCGTCGCGCGCCACGTCGAAGAACGCTTGACCCCGCAGCAGCTGGATGTCCCGCCTGGTGCTGTTGAACCGGACCTTGACCCGACTGTCGGTATCGAGTCGAAGCCGCGAGCCGTCTTCCAGAGTGACCACCTGCTGCTCGCCCACGCCGGTGTGGTATCGGCCCGACTGGTCGATGACGAAGGCAAGGGCCAGCACCGCCGCGGCGGCCATGACGATGGCGCGGTTGCGGACCTTGGGGGCGGCGTTCCAGGCCGCCAGGACCCGAGGCGGCCAGCGCCGGCGGCTTAAGGCCGCGGCGAGGTTGCGCTGAATGTCCGGATCGCCGCGCAACCGGCCGCCGACGTCCCACAGGGCCTCGATTCGCTCGTAGGCGGCGTCGTTGGAGGGATTGCGCCGCCAGGCCTGGAACTGCTCGAGCGCCGCCGTGGTGATCGACAAGGTGTTCAGCTTGGCGAACCAGTCGGCAGCCTCCCGCTCGGCCCGTTCGTCTTCTGGTCGTAAGGTCGCCATGGCGCCTTCAGTCCCGCATCCGCACGGCGATCAGCGCCAGCGCTTTCGACATCCGGGATTCCACAGTCTTTTCCGGCACACCGCAATGCCTTGCGATCTCGGAATAGGTCATTCCCGAATAGCGGCTCAGCATGAACGTATCCCGATAGGGCTGCGGGAGCGCCTCGACCACCTGCTTGAACAGCAGCGCCTGATGTTGCTCGGCTTCGGTGTAGGGCTCATGACAGCGGTTCACCTCGGCGAGGCGGCCCATCCGATGACGGTCCCGGCGGGCGCCTCGGGCTTGGTTGTAGGCTAGATTTTCGGCGATCCGAAGCAAGAGGCCTTGTGGATGACGGACCTCGCCCCTGGCCTGGTAGGGCCCGAGCTTCACATAGGCCTCCTGCATCAGGTCCTCGGCCAGATCGGGATCGAACCGGCGGCGCAGCCTGGCGGTGAGCCAACCGGAATAGAGCCTGTAGAGCTCGTCCAGCGAGGGGCGATCATCCTGCGGCGCGTCGGCTTCCGATTGGTCTCGCGGTGTCATGGCCCGTTCCCTCGTCACCCAAGAGGGGCGGGCGGCGCGCGCCGCTGCTGGAACGTCCTGATCGACTCCACGCGCAAGGCCGCGCCGTCTGCTGACGACGCCCAGCCTCTAAGCCCGCTACGAGAGCAGGGCGATGACGTGAACGCTGCACAGGGGATTCCAAGCCCCTACCGATGCTCTCGCATCGGCAGGAGAAGAGTGAATCAAATGGATTGGCCGCGCAAGCGCTTGCGGCGAATGGGGTCGGGCGTTGGAATCCTCAGCAGGTGAGGCCCGTGGTTTCAGAGATCCGACCGCTGCCGTGCGATAGCGAACCATCGCCCCCCGGCTCCAGGTCGGCTCCTATGGTCGGCGCCCGAGCTTCGACTTCTTCAGGATTTGATGCTGCGCTGGCAAGCGCGAAGTGAGACAGGAGCTCGCGCCGCCTGGAGCCTCGCCCAACATCCGGTGCTGGCGGCGGACCTAAGCCGATAATCGGCCAACGTCTCGAACCATGTAGCCGACAAGCAC
This sequence comes from Phenylobacterium sp., assembly GCA_040391295.1. GTDB lineage: Bacteria > Pseudomonadota > Alphaproteobacteria > Caulobacterales > Caulobacteraceae > Phenylobacterium. The sequence goes on from JBEBYB010000080.1 coordinate 6,935, forward strand.
GTCGAAGCGGGCCAGGACGATCACGTCCGGGCCGGCGAGCGCCCAAGCCTGCTTCCGGACGCGATGAAAGCCCAGAACGCGATGTTGACGGCGACGATCAGCGTCCATCCACCGAGATCGCCTGCGGCGCCGCGCCGGAGGGTGCGGTCACCTGGGGATGAAGCCGATCATCCCGAACGCGCCAGCGGGACCGCCCACAGCTTTCACGTCCAGCTTGTCCATGAGGTGAGCCGAGCGGCGAGCTGCTGAACCCGATGGGGCGCCGCTCACGCGCCTGCGAACGGGCGTCGCCGCATGATCGGCGAGGGGCTACCGCCCGCCGCAACCGCAAAGGGAGAGCCGCCGGCGACCGCCCTCGGTCCCGCCGCCGGCCAGCGGGCTCCTACGGGGACGTCCCAGCGGGCGCGTTCCGCGCCGCCGCCGTCGTCTCGTCGGCGCGTCCCGTCTGCAGCGCCGCGCCTTCGGCTCGCGCGCAGGCTCCTTCCAGCCTTCTCCTGGGCTTTGTGGCTTAGTCCGTATGTCCTTTCCCGCCGGCGGCGACCCGTCCGGCCGCTGGATGCTGCATCTTCAGCCGATGCAACACCGTCGGAGGAAGGCATGGGCGCCATACCGCCTCGGTGTACATGACCGCGCTCCGCGCCGCCGCAGCTGCGCCAGGCCCGCTGCGAAAGGTTCGCTCAGAGCGTAGTCGGCGTAGTTGCGGAAGCTTCGCACCGCCAGTAGCCGGTCGGCGACACCTCGGTGCGGCGCTGATTGCCGCGAAGGCCGCCAAGCTCGGCGATGTGTTCATAGCCGATCTGCCAGGGCGCCAAAGCCTCCGGCAGGCGCCGTTGAACTGAGGATTGGTCCCAGAGCGCGGCATCGATCTCACATCGATGACCAGGTCGACTTGGGACGCACGCAGGAGCTCGACGAACGCGAGGAGGGATCGGGTCGAATGGCCGATGGTGAAGGCGGGTTCGCCGGCGCCAAGAGATCCACCATGTACGTCGAGCAGATGCTGACCCGCGCGCGTGAAAGGCTCGCGACCATTGGGGCCGACGCCCCTGTGAGGGCGGCGGCCGAGCAGATGGCCAGGTCACACACAGACCTTCTCGTCGTCTGCGCCCGCGCGGTCATGGTGGGGGGCGTGACCAAGACCGACATCGTTCGCCAGATCGCCCGCTGCGGGGGCGGCGCCGGCGTGGCGTTTACGGAAGGCGTAGCCGGGCGTTAGCGCTGCTTCCTCCGCTCTCGGCTACAGGGTGCTGAGACCAGATTGAGCGTCTTCTAGGTGCGGCGAGCATCGACCTGACCTGGAACGGCTTTGTCTCAACTATCCGGCCGAGGCGCACTCGAAGATGTCCCATGGTGGGGGCAGAGATGGCTCATGGCGGAGCTTGCTCTAGCGAGCGATATTGTAAACGACGCTAGGATAGCCGCGAACGAAGTAAGTGCCGTCCTTTTGCCCGCGAAGCATGATCTGACGTCTCCAGCAATCACCGCCGCCGGTCGCACTGTCTGGTCGCCAGTTCTCCACCCCGCGAATTTCTTCGCAGTGTCCCATGCCAGCGCCGCCGCCCATATAACGATACCAGATCAGTTGGTCGGCATCTTTTGATACGCGCATGACGCCATACCCGGCCTGAGCGTTCCCGCCCTCAGGGGAATAGGTCATGACGTAGAGATGCCCATCCATGATCGCGAGCGGCTTTAGAAGCGCCGCATACTCCAACTCGCTATGCCATCCACGCTCCTTGTGCTGGATGGCTGGTGGAAGTCGAGCAATAAGCTTGCACCAGTCATATTCGTCGGCCGGAGTCTTGCAGATTGGTGATCTGGCGGCGTTTCTGAGGTTGTTCTGTACAGGAATGCGGACGCCGAGTTCAGAAGTTATTCGTCTCTGCGTCTCATGAACATGAGTCATCTGTTGATTCCCGTAGAAACTCTTTGGAATCTCAGCCTCCGTTACGGTGAGGCCGGCAAGGACCATAGCTTCCACGAGCGATTTCTTTTCGACGCGGGACGCCGAAAGGTCATCTAGGAGTTCTAACGGAAACAGAAAGTATGGGTTTCTGTATTCTTGTCCCCACAAATCCTCATACAAATAAGGATATGCTCTGTTGTTCAAAAGGGTAACAGCCAGAGGTACATTATTATTCTTAATGACTGCGTACAGTAACGGCCGGCTTCTCCCGCCGACCTTCACCAGCCGATTGGGATCCAGCCCGCCCTGGATCAACTTCGCCAGCCAGGCCTGGGCGATCTGATCCTTGAAATTGGCGGCAAACCCCGAGAGGGTGTCGGCCTCATCGAGCAACGTATTGACGACAGTCGCCACCGTTGGGTCGGGTTGAAAGCGGGATAACGTCTTGGCGTCACCGGCCTTCAACGCTGTGCGAAGGATTGCTTGACGATCCACGGCGCTTTCCCCGACGGTGACAACCGTCAGTGAAATGACCCGAGGGCCGAGCGCCTTGGCGGCATAATCCAGTCGGATGGCGGTCGCCTCGCCATCGGCGGGTCTCACATTGCTCAGGATCGCGACCGGCACGCCATCCATGACCAGGACTGAGCCGCTCATGCCTTTTTCGATGGCGAACATCCGGGAGGCCGGCTTGATAACGATCTCGTGCTCCGAAACCTTTGTCGCGATCACCGGCATTGGCACCGACTGGCCGCCTTCGATAGCGACGAGCAGCCTGGCGTTCTGGCCCTGAACAGCGCGCTGGATCGCAGCCTCGCTGGGCGGCGGCGGGCAGGATGATGCGGCCATTGCAAGTCGGAGCGCGGCGACATCAAGCCGGCCTGCGGGATCCGACATCGGATTGGTGGCGATAACCGGCGGCCTGTTGCTTGCGGCAACCTCGACGTCCAGGGCGCCCTCGATCACATGGGCCGCAGTCAAAAGGAGGCAGCCCTCACCGCTTCTGACCACGAAGCCGGCTCCAGTCTCACCGCTCTCGAGCGGCCGGACGGCCGCAATCAGGACAGCGATCTCGCCGGTCTCGGCAGCGACAACGGGTGATGGCTGAGGCGTTGCGCTGGCGCTGGCGCTGGACGCCACAGTCGGCGACTTGAGCTCGCCGGAAGTTGCGAGGAAAGCCCCCCCGGTGGCGAGGACTACCGCTCCCACCACAACGAACAAAAGTGCGCGCCTCATTCGTGTCATTCTTCTGATGAGTCCGCCGCCGGCGGCAAAGCTACGGTGAGAAGTTCCTGGCGATAGCTCCGCAGAGCATTGAGAAGGTTAAGGCCTATTGCGCCCAGAGCGATGAGGAGCGCCCATTTGCCCGATTGGGCTTGGAAACGGTCCCAGAATGACGGGACGATGCTCGTCGCCATCTCGCCCTCTTGCCCCACCCGAATGACTCGGGCCTCGCGTGCGTTGGCGTGGGCCGTGATGGAGATCACGCCGTCATCCCTCACCTGCAGGAGGCCATGGGACAAGGCCTGGCCTTGCTCGGAAGTTTGATGCTGGTGCGCATCCTGGCTGTAAAGTCGGACGACGTCGCCGGGGTAGAGCTTTGAATTCCGACTGATGCTGACATCTCCGGAGGGCCAACCCACGGCTTCGGAGGTGACCGTCCCATCTTGAAGGAGAAGTTGGCTAGAACTCACGGCTGCTGGCGTGTCTCCGATGGTGACGTAGCCAAGAAATCGCAATGTGAGGCGCCGTTCGGGACTGCTTGGCCAAACGAGGCGGATGAAGCGACCAGCATTCACAGTCCGCCCATCGCTGCAGTTCACGGTTCCGACGCTAGCTCCCGTCGGGCGTTCCAGGGTGACCGAAAGAAGCTTGCTGGTCGGGTTGACCTTGGCGACCATGTTGATCGGCCCATCGAGCGGCTGAACGAGGTCGAGGACCGGATCGGCGCAATCGGCCGGTAGCGCTTCGATAGACGTGGGATCGACGGGCACATCACCCCAGTCAAACGAGCTTCGCCTCGCCGGGAGCTTGATGCGTGCGATCTCTGTCGTCGCTTCGATCGTGAAGCGGGCGCTGTTGGACGCGGTGACCCGCGCGACCGCGATAAAGACAAGTACAACGACGCTGGCGAGCAAGATCGCAAGGAACGGCCACCTCGGCTTAAGGCCCGCGACCCGCGCCTCCAATGGGGCGAAGAACTGGTCGATCACAGGCAACCGCGGCGGACCGTGTCCCGGACGAAGATTGTCTGGCCAGCGTTATCAAGTTGGATCGCAAGCGGAAGCGCCGCGCAGTTCCCAGCGGGGAGTTGAACGGTGCAAGCGACCTGATATGCGGTGAGGGCCCGCCCGGGGAGCAGGTCGCTTAACCGCGAGCAATCGCCGTCGCGTTGCGGCCTCACTGTGCGCGTGCGATCTGCTTGGTGATTGTTGACGAGCGCCACTAGTTTGTCGCCTGGCGGCGCATTCCACGCACTGGGCAATATAGGATCTCGCCGAGAGCACTCTCCTCCTGCGGAGGCCCGTGCAAGAATGGCCAACTCCGCCGAGGAACGCCCCCTAACGTTCATCTTCTGCTTTGGCAGTCGGAAGGCGACGAGGCCGCCACGACCAGGATTGCGCACCGTGAAGTCGGCTGAATAGGCGCCCGTGATCTGGCGGATCGCAACGCAAATTGTTCGATCACTTTTCTCAATGCCGCTGACGAAAACGGTGGGCTTGGTAATCCGAGCCCCCAGGCTCCCATCTATAAGACCAAAGAGCGTCGCGCCCGAGGTTGGAAGACGGTCGTTCACCTTGTCCCGGAAATCGCCGGGCTGCACCGGCACTTCCGGAGCAGTCCGCGGCTGGGATGCGACGGTCGATGGCAAACAGGACATGAATCCTAGCGCGACGAATATCCGTCTTAACGACACGTCGTCCTCCTGTCGGCCAGCGGCGAGCTATCTCTATCTATTCAGATGTACGGCCACGCTTCAATTCACTCTCCTAGGCGTCTGGTCCCGGAGTGCAGGGGATCAGGCAAGCTGATCCCCTGTTAAGGGAGGAGCTATGGGCCAGATACTCCACGGCAGCGCCACGACCACGCGCGCCATCCGAGCAGCGATACAGTGGCCGCCGAATTGGGGCGGACCTTTCCTCGCACTGGGGCGAAGGCAAGGCAGGCGGAATTGATCGCCGATTTGGGGTTTGATCTCACCCACACAAATTGAAGTGCGCCAAGGCCAATTTTGGCTAATCTTAGACCGATGACTACGCGGTTGGCTGACATCTTGGACGCTAGGCTCGCGGAACTGCTAGGCGAGGCCT
>JBEBYB010000081.1:0-12142 GCA_040391295.1 Phenylobacterium sp.
GCTCCTCGATGCCGGTGGCGACGGCGAAGATGTTGGGGTCGAAGATGATGTCTTCAGGCGGGAATCCGACCTCCTCCACCAAGATCTTGTAGGCGCGCTGACAGATGTCGATCTTGCGACGGGCGGTATCGGCCTGACCGACCTCGTCAAACGCCATGACGACGACGGCCGCGCCATAGCGTAGGCAGGCGGTGGCCTGCTCGATGAACTTGGCCTCGCCTTCCTTCATCGAGATCGAGTTGACGATGCACTTGCCCTGCACGCAACGAAGACCAGCCTCGATGACTTCCCACTTTGAAGAATCAACCATGACGGGAACCCGGGCGATGTCCGGCTCCGCGGCGACCAGATTGAGGAAGGTGGTCATGGCGAGGGCGGAGTCGAGCAGACCTTCGTCCATATTCACGTCAATGACCTGGGCCCCAGCCTCGACCTGCTGGCGCGCGACGCTCAAGGCGCCGGCATAGTCTCCGGCGACGACGAGCTTCTTGAACTTGGCGGACCCGGTGACATTGGTCCGTTCGCCGACGTTGATGAAGATAGGGCGCATGAGGTCCTGGTCGTTCTAAAGGTCGTAATGAACTGGGCGGGCGGCGGGCTAGGTCAGGCCAGCTCGAACGGTTCCAGCCCGGCGAGCCGCATGGCGATCGGCCGCTCCGGAATCTCGCGGGGCTTAACATCCTTCACGGCGTCGGCCACGTGCCGAATGTGCTCCGGCGTCGTGCCGCAGCAACCGCCCAGGATGTTGACGATCCCGTCCTTGGCCCACTCGTGCAGCTGATGGCCGGTCTCGTGCGGCTGCTCGTCGTACTCGCCCATGGCGTTCGGCAGGCCCGCGTTCGGATAGGCCGAAACCAGAGTGTCGGCGACCCGCGCCAGGTCGGCGATGTGCGGCCGCATCAGGTCGGCGCCGAGCGCGCAGTTCAGCCCGATGGCGAACGGCTTGGCGTGCTTCACCGAGTTCCAGAACGCCTCGACCGTTTGGCCCGAAAGCGTGCGCCCCGAGCGGTCGGTGATGGTGCCCGAGATCCAGATCGGCAACGGCTCATAGCCTTCGTCTTCCAGATCCAGGATCGCCTTGATCGCCGCCTTGCAGTTCAGCGTGTCGGTGATGGTCTCGATCAAATACATGTCCACCCCGCCGTCATGCAGCGCGATCATCTGCTGACGATAGGCCTGGTAGACCTCTTCGAACGTCACCAGCCGGGCGCCGGGATCGTTCACGTCCGACGACATCGACAGCATCTTGTTCAGCGGCCCGATCGAGCCGGCCACGAAGCGCGGCTTGTGCGGTTCCTTGGCGGTCCAGGCGTCGGCCGCGGCGCGGGCGAGCTTCGCCCCCTCGAAGTTGATGTCGTAGACGGCGTCGCCGCACGCGTAATCGGCCTGGGCGATGGTGGTCGCCGAGAAGGTGTTAGTCTCGGAGATGTCGGCGCCGGCCGCGAAGTACTGGTCGTGCAGGTCCGAGATGATATCGGGCCGGGTGATGCAGAGCAGGTCGTTATTGCCCTTCAGGTCCAGCTTGTGGTCAGCGAAGCGATCGCCGCGATAGTCGGCTTCGACCAGGCCGCGCTTCTGGATCATCACGCCCCAGGAGCCGTCGAGGATCAGCACCCGCTCCTTGGAGATGGCCTTCAGCTTGGTGATGCGGTCCTGGCGAGTCATTGCGCGGCTTTCTGTTGCTGGGCCAGTTCCTCGCGGAAGGCCTTCTCGCTGGCGGCCACCGTGGTCTGCAGCCGTTCGGGATCGATGAATGGATTGGGTCCGCCGGCGGCCAGCTTCGCCCGCTTCTCGGCTAGGCCGAACTGCTCGGCGTGCGGGGCCAGGAAGACGTCGGCCTTCATGGCTTTCAGCCGCGCGAACGTCTTCTCGTAATCTGCGACAATGCCGGGATACTGCGGGCCCTTGGCCTTGGAGGCCAGCCGGTTCGCCGCCACCGAGGTGCTGCAATAGAGCAACGCCTGACGCTCCGCCCCGTCGATCGTCAGCGGGAAAGTCCAAGTCGTGCAGCCAGCCGAATGGCCCGGCGTCAGGTGAGCTGTCAGCACGGCCCCGCCCAGGCTCACCGTGTCGCCATCCTTCAGCACCCGGTCCACCTTGACGGGGGCGAAGTCGAAGGCCTTCACGTCCTCGGAGCCCGGATAGGTCCCGCTCTCCAGCGCGGCGCGGTCGGGCGCGCTGGCCGCCAGCCTGGCGCCGGTGTCGCGCTTCAACTCCGCCAACCCGCCCGCGTGATCAAAATGAGCGTGAGTGTTCAGCAGCACCTTCACGTCGGTGGGCTTGAAGCCCAGCTTCACGATGCTGGCCTCGATCGGCTTCGCGCTGGTCGGCATGGCGCCGTCGATCAGGATGTGGCCCTGCGGCGTCGTGATCAGAAAAGCCGAAAGGCCGGCTGTGCCGACATAATAGAGGTTGTCGGCGATCTGGAACGGCTCGGCGGGCGCCGTCCAGTTGGCTGGTCCCTGGGCCGCCGCCGGCGCGGCGATCATCAGTCCAGCGAGCGTCAGAGCTATCCTCACGCCGCGGCCTCCACGGGAGCCGGACCGCTTTCCCTCACGCCGAGAACCCGGCAGATCGCATAGACAAGGTCGGCGCGGTTCAGGGTGTAGAAGTGGAAATCGGAGTAGCCTTCTTCGACCAACCGCACGCACATCTCGGTGGCCACCGAACAGGCGATCAGCCTGCGGGTCTCGGGGTCCTTGTCCAGGCCCTCGAACAGGTTGGCCAACCAAGCCGGCAGAGGAATGCCGACCGGCCCCGCCATCTTCTTCAGGCCCTTGTAGTTCGAGACCGGCATGATCCCCGGCGACACCGGAATGGTCACGCCCGCCTTCCGCAGCTTGTCCATGAAGAACAGATAGGCGTCGATGTCGTAGAAGAACTGGGTGATGGCGCGGGTGGCGCCCGCGTCGATCTTGGCCTTCAGCACGTCGATGTCGTGATCGATCGACGGGCTTTCAGGGTGAATCTGCGGATAGAGGCTGACGCTCACCTCGAACGGGGCGACGGCTTTGATCCCCGCCGTCAGCTCGGTGGCGTTCAGATAGCCGTCGGCACGCGGAACATAGACCCCGCCGATATTGCCGGGCGGATCGCCGCGCAGGGCCACGATGTGCCGGATGCCGGCGTCCCAATAGGCCTGCACCACCTCATCGACCTCGACCTTGGAGGCCTCGACGCAGGTCAGGTGCGCGGCCGGCTTCAGACTGGTTTCCTTCAACATCCGAACAACGGTGCGGTGGGTGCGGTCACGGGTCGAGCCGCCCGCGCCATAGGTCACCGAAACGAAGGACGGATTCAGCGGCTCCAGCCGGCGGATCGCCTCCCACAGGCTGGCCTCGGCCTCCGGCGTCTTGGGCGGCGAGAACTCGAACGAAACGGACGGACGCGGCGCGGTTCCGGCGCCGGCGCGAGCCACGGGTCCGAGCGCTGTTTCATGAGGGCTCATGCGGCGCTCCTTTGGGGTTGGCGGGTGCGTTCAGCGACCCAGATCTTGACGGTGAGGCCTTCGCCCCGTTCTGGCGGCAGGGCTGCGACCCGGATCTTCGAGAGGCCCGCCTCGTTCAGCCAGCGTTCCATTTCCGGCTCGGAGAAGCCCAGCCTGCGGTGCTGATGCTGCTCGCGCAGGAATTCCAGGGCATGGGGCGCGAAATCCACGATCAGCAATCGGCCGCCCTCGGCGACCAGTCGCGCGGCCTCGCGCACCGCCGCGGCCGGGTCGGCCAGGTAGTGCAACACCTGATGGACCACCACCAGGTCGGCGCTGTGCGGCGGAAGCCGGGTGCCGAAGATGTCGCCATGGCGCAGTTCGCAGCGCTCCAGGCCGGCCTCGGCCACATGACTGCGGGCGATGTTCAGCATCTGCTGGGAGAGATCGAGACCCAACGCCGCCTCGGCATTGGGCCCCAACAGGGTCAGCATCCGGCCGGTGCCCGAGCCAAGATCCACCAAACGTTTGAACGGCCCAGGTCCCGCAGCCTGCAATATCGCATCTTCAACGGCGGTTTCAGAAACATAGAGCGAGCGGATCTCGTCCCACCGCGCGGCGTTGCGCGCGAAGTATTCCCCAGCCTCGGTAGAACGCTCGCCCCGCACCGATTGCAGTCGTTCGGCGTCGCGCGCCAGGATCGGGTCGGCGGGGTCGATCGATTTCAAGGCTTCATCGGTCAGGCGCCGGGCGTCGCCCACGGCCGCCAGCCGGTAGAACACCCAGGCACCGTCGGGAAACCGCTCGACCAGGCCCGCCTCGGCCAGCAGCTTTAGATGTCGCGAGACGCGCGGCTGGCTCTGGTCCAGAACCCGGCAGAGTTCCAGCACGGCCAACTCTTCGCGCGACAGCAGCGCAAGGATACGCACACGCGTCGGCTCGCCCGCCGCGCGCAACACATCAACCGCCTGACCCGTGGACAACGTCATGGGCACATAAAGATATCTTTATGTCTTTATGTCAAGCTAAGCCAAGCCGGCGAGGTCGGAGAGCATTCTAGCACGCCTGTCGCGGCGGCGCGCCCCGCCCTCCTCTATCGCGGCTAGCTCTGGGCGAGCACCTCGTCCGGCATCTCGATGTCGATCTCAAGCGTAGAGATCTTGGAGCCGCGATCGAGCTTCACAATCACCTTGTCCTGGTCGATGGGGATATGCTTGGCGATGACCGCCAAGATCTCCTTTTGCAGCACCGCCGCCAAGTCCGGACGCCCGGACAACACCCGCTCATGGGCCAGCAGCAGTTGCAGCCGATCCCGGGCGACCGGCGCCGACGAGCGATTGCGCGAGAAGAAATTCAGAATGCTCATGCCACCGCCGCCTTTCGCCCAAACAACCGGCTCATGAAACCACGCCGTTCGGCCGGCGTGTTGATCTCAATTGTCTCGCCGAGCAGTCGGCGCGCCGCGTCGGTATAGGCGCGGGCGGCGGCCGACGTCGGATTGTGCAGGGTGACCGGGGAGCCGACGTTCGAGGCGCTCAGCACATCGGGGCTCTCGCTGACGATGCCAAGCAGCGGAACCGCCAGGATCTCCAGGATGTCCTCCACCTTCATCATTTCGCCCCGCGCGGCGCGGGCCGCGTCGTAGCGGGTCAGGAGCAGGTGCTTCTCCAAGCGGTCGCCAGTCTCGGCGCGCATGGTCTTGGAATCGAGCATGCCGATGATCCGGTCCGAATCTCGCACCGACGAGACTTCCGGGTTGGTCACCACCACCGCCAGGTCGGCGAAGCGCATGGCCAGCAGCGCGCCCTTCTCGATCCCCGCCGGGCTGTCGCAGACGATCCAGTCGAAGCGCTCGCGCAGTTCGGCGATCACCCGTCCGACGCCCTCTTCGGTCAGGGCGTCCTTGTCGCGGGTCTGCGAGGCCGGGAGCAGGTAGAGCGTCTCCACCCGCTTGTCGCGGATCAGCGCCTGGGGAAGCTTGGCGTCGCCCTGGACCACATTGACCAGATCGAAGACCACGCGGCGCTCAGCGCCCATCACCAGGTCCAGATTGCGAAGCCCGACATCGAAGTCGACCAAAACGACACTCTGGCCCATCTGGGCCAGCGCCGCGCCGAGCGATGCGGAGGAAGTGGTCTTTCCGACCCCTCCCTTGCCCGACGTGACGACCATTACCTTAGACATGCGACACACACTTTCTTCACTTCGAGATTCATTCAGTCGAACGCCGTCAACCGCAGCGCGCCGCGATCGGACATCACCTGGACCGCGCGGCCATGCAGCGCCTCGCCCCAGTGCTCGGCCGTCCTATAGAGGCGATCGACACCCACCAGCTCAGCCTCGAGCTTCCGGCAGAAAATCCGCGCCGCGTCGCCGGTCCTAAGCCCCGCGATCGCCCGGCCGCGCAGCGCCCCATAGACGTGGATCGATCCCCCGGCGATCACCTCCGCGCCCGAAGCGACCGCGCCGATGATCGTGACGTCGCCGTCTTCGAAAACGATCGACTGCCCCGACCGCACCGGTCGGTCGATCAGCAAGGACGGTGCATTGGGCGCGGAGACCACCGCCGGCGGCTGCTCGCTATCAGGCGCCGCATGCAGGTCAGCCCAGGTCTCCAGGGTCTGCATCCGGCCGTGCAAGGCTTTGGGCAGGCGCTCCCAACGGGTGCCCGCCAGCAAGGCCGGATCGACGCCCTCGACGCCGATGAGCCGAAGCGCACGCGCCTCCAAACCCTCCAGCACGATGAAAACCGCGTCGGGCCCGCCCTGCTCGAGCGTCGCCCCGAGATCAGCCACGATGGGCCGATCGACGAAGAAGCCGGCGGCCCCGTGCATCTGCTGGTCGAACGCCGAGAACCAGGCCGCCATCGGAAACTCCGGCGCGACGACCAAGGCCATGAAGGTTCGGCCCCGCAATGTTACATGCGGCAGCGGCAAGGTCTCAACGGCCACGGCGAAGCCCCCGCGAAACGGCGGCGTGAAGGCCCAGCCTGGGAGCGAGCAAGTCAGCCATGGGCCGTGTGACCTCCGTCCGAATTGAAACCGTGCGGCCTCGCCGCGATCGACGAGCCGTCGCCGCACACGCGCGGCGTGCGACTGAGGTCTGATTGTCTGCTTGCTGGATTGGGGTTGCAGGCTGCCCGGTTCCGCAACGAATAGCTGCGATCCGAATCGTACTGCAGGATAAGGCCGCGACCCAGCGTGAGCACCTTTTTTCATGCGAACCTGGGCCAATTTTGGGCCGGTTAAGTTCACAATCTCAACGAGATTTGGACATCGTCGTAGTTGCGCACAGGCAGCTGTGGAGGAACCGGCGCCCTCAGGACGAGCGGTTGGGATCGGTCAGGGTCTCGGCCATTTCCTGATCGGTCAGCGGCTCCATCGCCGCCGCCTGGGTGGGACGCTCGATCATGCGGCGAACCCGGGGGCGATCGGGGCCGCGATGCAAGGCCCGGACATGGTCGGTGATGTCGCGGTCGGCTTCGGTGATACGTTGGTTGTGACGCACATAGTCCAGCCAGGTCGCGGTGTGATAGCGCTCGACCCACAGACGCGGGTCGGACAGATCGCGCAGCAAAATCCAGTGCCGTGCGCCGTCGCGCCGACGGATACGCCGGCGGTCGGCCATCGCGGCCAGGAACTCGTCGATGTCGGTTTCGTCGATCACATATTCGATGGTGATGACGATCGGTCCGCTGCGCGGCTGGATCGACACCGCCAGGTCAGGCTCGGTCCAGGACCCGATCAGATCGAGGTTCAGGCCGGAGGTCGAGGACAGCGGGACCCGCAATCCGATCAGAGCGCAGATCAGTTGCGCGCCGCCCGCCACGCAGAGAGCCAACAGCAGTCCCTCGCGCTCGGCGACCATCCCCCAGGTCCAGCTGCCCAGCGCCATGCCGCCGAACGCCGCCATCTGGTAGAGCGCCAGCGCCCGGGCCACCACCCAGCGCGGCGCCGACATCTGCACCGTGACATTGAAGGTCGAGAGCGCCAGCACCCAGGCGCCGCCCGCGAAGACCAGCGTCGCCATGCCGGCCGCCAACCAGCCGCTGAACGCCAGCCCGAAGGTGGCGAGGCCGAAGACCAGACAGGACCAGCGGACGATCGACTCGTTGGACATCCGGCTGCGCAGCCGCGTGCTGGCCACCGCGCCGCCGACCGCGCCGACCCCGAACGACCCTAGCAGCAGGCCGTAGACCAAAGGCCCGCCCCCCATGGTGTCGCGCGCGACCAGCGGCATCAGCGCCTGCACGGCGCTGGCGGCGAAGCCGAAGACCAGCGCCCGGAGCAGCACCGAGCCTATCCTGCCGGACATGACCGCGTAGCGCAGGCCGGTCCACATCGCCACGCCCAGGCCCTCGCGCGGCAGGGTCCGGGGCGCGCGGTCCGGTTTCCACCGCGCCAGGACGAAGATCAGGCCGGTATAGGTGAAGGCGTTGACCGTGAAGGCCGCGGCCGCACCGGCGACGGCCACGATCATGCCGCCGACGGCAGGGCCGACGCTACGCGCCAGATTGAAGCCGGTCGCGTTCAACGCCACCGCGCCGGCCAAGTCGCGGCGCGGCACCATTTCGCCCACCGAGGCCTGCCAGGCCGGGCCGTTCATCGCCGCGCCGCAGCCGATCAGGAAGGTGAAGGTGAGCAGCACCCAAGGCGTGATCCAGCCGGCCCAGGCGAAGAGGCTAAGGGTCACGGAAACAGCGAGCATGAAGCCCTGCGCCGCCAGCATCATCTTGCGCCGGTCGAAGGTGTCGGCCAGGGCGCCGGCCGGCAGGGACAACAGCATGATCGGCAGGGTCACCGAGGCCTGGACCAGCGCGACCATGCCGGCCGAGCCGATCGAGGTCATCATCCAGGAGGCCCCGACCGACTGGATCAGCCCGCCGAAGTTCGACGCCAGACTGGCGATCCAGACAGCCCGGAAGATCGGGCTGTTCAGCGAGGCGAGCAGCGACGGGTTCGTAGCTTGGGCGTCGGGATCAACCGCCGAGGTCGGAGAACTGGACGGTCGATCGCGCCGTTTCATCTGGGCCGTCTGATCCTGGGCTTTGCGCGACGCCCGAAAGCCAACGTCGCCCAGACATCAGACGCCGCGCCGCGCGCCGCTTCAAGGTCGAAGCGTGATCTCCACCCTCTCGACCCGCCGGCCCGCCCTAGGCTGCAACCGGGCTCATCACCGGCTCGCCGGCCAGGAACAGCCGCACGTTCTCCAACGCCTGGCCGATCATGCGGACGACCGAGTCCGAGGTGGCGCCGGCCGAGTGCGGGGTCAGGACCGTACCGGGCACATCCTTCCAGCGCTCACCCGGGGTCGGTTCGGTCTCGAAGACGTCGAGCCCGGCGCGGCCCAGGCGGCCGTCCTTCAGCGCCGCGATCAGCGCGTCCTCGTCGATGACCGAACCTCGGGCGACATTGACGATCATGCCGCGCGCGCCGACCGCCTCGATCACCGCCTGGTCGACCATCTTGCGATTGGTCTCGTCGGCCCGGCAGGCCACCACCAGCACGTCGCTGTCGGCCGCCAGCTTCAATAGCGTCTCGGCCCGCGGCCAGCGGGCGTCCGGCTTTTCACGCGGCCCCCACCAGGCGACCTCCATCCCGAAGGCCTCGGCGCGAACCGCCACCGCCTCGCCGATGGAGCCCATGCCCATCACGCCCAGCTTGCGGCCGCGCAAGCCCGGGCGCGCGCCCATCCGCTCACCCTGCGCCCAGGCGCCGCCGCGCACCGCGGCGTCGCCGACGACGATATTGCGCCAGCCGGCGATCATCAGACCTATGGCATGGTCGGCAACGTCCTCGGCGTTCAGGCCGTGAGCATGGGTCACCTCCACCCCGCGCGCGCGGCACCACGGCACGTCGACCCCGTCATAGCCGACGCTGACACAGGCGATCAGGCCGAGCTTAGGCAAGCCCTCCAGGAAGTCCGCCGGCAGCGGAATCTCGCCGGCCTGAATGATCACCCGGACCTCCGCCGCCTGCTGCGGCGTCAGCTCCCAACGCCGCGCCACCTCATATCCCTGCGCCTCCAGCGCCTGTTGCATGGGCGACAGCATCTGATTGGAAAGCAGGACGACGGGCTTGGGCGAGCTGATCATGGGGTTCTCCGAACTGTGGCTCTCCTATAGCCACGCCGCGGGATCGGTACAAAGATACCTGCGCCGATTGACGAACGGCCACGCTCTCCCGATCTGAGGACCATCATGAGCGAACGCGTCCCCCACATGCCGGCGATCTTCGTCGGCCACGGCAGTCCGATGAACGCGCTGGGCGGCGACTATGCCGATGTCTGGCGGGCGCTCGGCGCCTCCCTGCCCCGCCCCAAGGCGATCCTCTGCATCTCGGCCCATTGGTATGTGGAGGAGACGGCCGTCACCGCGATGAGCGCGCCGCGCACCATCCACGACTTCTACGGCTTCCCCAAACCGCTCTACGACATCAGTTACCACGCGCCCGGCGACGCCTGGCTGGTGGACCGGGTCACGGACCTGCTCGCTCCAGTGAGCGTCCGCCACGACCATGATTGGGGCCTGGACCACGGCGCCTGGTCGGTGCTGATGCACATGTTCCCGGCCGCCGACATTCCGGTGCTGCAACTGGCCATCGACCTGCGTCAACCGCCCAGCTTCCACTACGAGCTTGGCCGCAAGCTGGCGGAGCTGCGCGACGAGGGCGTGCTGATCCTGGGCTCCGGCGACTGGGTGCATAACCTGCGCCTGGCCATACGCGCGCAGAGCCCCGAGCCCTTCGACTGGGCCGAGCGGTTCAATGAAACGGTGAAGGCGTTGATCGCCGCCAATGATCATGGGCCGCTGGTCGACTGGATGAGCCTTGGCCAAGACGCCCAGCTCTCGATCCCGACGGACGAGCACTACCTGCCTCTGCTCTATGTGCTGGGCGCGCAAGGCCAGGACGATCAGGTCAGCTTCTTCAACGACGCCATCGAACTGGGCGCCATCAGCATGACCGGCGTGGTGATCGGGCGGCCCAGCTAGGCCGCCCGTCGCCAAACCTTAGCGCGTGAACTTCTGGAACTTGATCCGGTGCGGGATCAGGCTGTCGGAGCCCAGGCGGCGCTTCTTGTCTTCTTCATAGGCTTCGAAGTTGCCCTCGAACCACTCGACGTGGCTGTCGCCCTCGAAGGCTAGGATGTGGGTCGCCAGGCGGTCCAGGAACCAGCGGTCGTGGCTGATGATCACGGCGCAGCCCGCGAACTCTTCCAGCGCCTCTTCCAGGTTCTGCAAGGTCTCGATATCGAGGTCGTTGGTCGGTTCATCGAGCAGGATGACGTTGCCGCCCTCGGTCAGGGTCTTGGCCAGGTGGACGCGGTTGCGCTCACCGCCCGACAACTGCCCGACCTTCTTCTGCTGGTCGCCGCCGCGGAAGTTGAACGAGCCGACATAGGAGCGCGTATTGATGTCGCGCTTGCCGACGGTCAGCACTTCCAGGCCTTGAGAGACCTCCTGCCAGACGGTCTTGCTCGGATCGAGCGCGTCGCGGCTCTGGTCGACATAGGCCAGCTTCACCGTCTCGCCGAGGCGGAAGGTCCCGGAGTCGGGCTTCTCCTGGCCGGTGATCAGCTTGAACAGCGTCGACTTGCCGGCGCCGTTCGGGCCGATGACGCCGACGATGCCGTTCGGCGGCAGCTTGAACGACAGGCCCTTGAACAGGACCTTGTCGCCGAACGCCTTTTCCAGGTTCTCGACTTCCAGCACCACATTGCCCAGGCGCGGGCCCGGCGGAATCTGGATGGTCGCGGTGGTCTGGGCGCCGCGGGCGTTCTCCTGCTCGCGGACCATCTCGTCATAGGCGGCCAGACGGGCCTTGGACTTGGCCTGGCGGGCCTTGGCGCCGGAACGCACCCATTCCAGTTCGCGGGTCATGGCGCGCTGGCGGGCGGTCGATTCCGACTGCTCCTGGATGACGCGCTTGGTCTTCTGTTCCAGCCAGCCGGAATAGTTGCCCTCGTAGGGGATGCCCTTGCCGCGGTCGAGCTCCAGGGTCCACTTGGTCACCTGGTCCAGGAAGTAGCGGTCGTGGGTGACGAGGATCACGCAGCCCGGGAAGGCTTCGAGGTGATGCTGCAGCCAGGCCACGGACTCGGCGTCCAGGTGGTTGGTCGGTTCGTCGAGCAGCAGCATGTCGGGCTTGGACAGCAGCAGGCGGGCCAGCGCGATCCGGCGCTTTTCCCCGCCCGACAGCTTGTCCACCGGCCAATCGTTCGGCGGGCAGCGCAGGGCGTCCATCGCCATTTCGATGCGGCTGTCGATGTCCCACAGGTCACCGGCGTCGATCTTCTCCTGGAGGGCGGTCATCTCCTCCATCAACTCGTCGGAGTAGTCTTCGCCCAGCTTGTTGGCGACCTCGTTGTAGCGATCGAAGATCTTCTTCTCTTCGCACCACGAGATGACGTTGGCCCAGACGTTGAGCTGCTCGTCGAGATGCGGCTCCTGCTCCAGGTAGCCCATCTTCACGCCGTCGGCGGCCTTGGCCTCGCCGCTGAACTCGGTGTCGAGCCCGGCCATGATCTTCAGCAGGGTGGACTTACCCGAGCCGTTGACCCCCACCACGCCGATCTTGGCGTCGGAATAGAACGACAGCCAAATGTTCTCGAACACCTTCTTGCCGCCGGGATAGGCCTTGGTCAGGCCCTGCATCTGATAAATGTACTGCTGCGCCATGAGGCGTCCGCGCTCGCTCTTCGAAAAGACGGGAATTC
>JBEBYB010000082.1:0-11944 GCA_040391295.1 Phenylobacterium sp.
GGCGCGGCGACTCGGAAGGGGCCGAGAACTACACGTTCGCCACGGCCCTCTGATCTGCGATAGCCGAGCGCATCTGCCGGCGTGTCGGCTTGGAACACCAATTTCGGACGTTGGTTCGAGTTCGGAGTGTCGCGCAAGCGTGACAACCGCGAGTGGCGCCGTACACTGATGGGGTGAAGCTCAAGCTAGCCCGTCAAATCCGCGAAATGCTCGCCCGGTTGGAAACCCTGCCGGAAGACCGGCGCGCGTGGATCATCCGAACGGTCAAAGAGCATCTGAGCGGGCGAAAGACCACGCTCCACTGATTGGTCAGAGGGAAGCCGAAGCCCCCTCCTCTTCCGGCCCGCAATCGCGGAGACTTGAGGCCGTGGGTCGGGAGCGGTGTCCTGACGCTTTCCTGACTTCACAGTACGACCCGGACATCTGGCTCTCCAGCGCCCACAAATATACGGCGCAGTCGTGATCGTGACGAGTTGGCGGCCATGCCCGTCACGATCACGACTTCTACAAGCATCCTAGAACTGCATGCGGAAGCCTGCGGTCCCGCCGACGGCGCGGCTGTCGCCGAAGTTCGAGAGCGAGGTCTCGGCCGAGGCTTCGCCATAGACGAGGTAGCGGCCCGCTCCCCAGCCATAGCTGGCCCCTGCGGCTAGCCCGCCCCACGTGCGTTCAGAGCGGTTGACGACCGAGGTTCCCGAGACATCCACGCGTGAACCGTCGAGGAATTCGTGGGTGAGGTTGACGAGCCCGTAGAGGCGTCCCTCGCCGCCCGTTCCCGTCACGACCCAGTCATGGTCGAGCGCCAAGCCGAGGCGCGCCTGGAGGCTGTCGCCCTGATCGGCCGACACCTGCGCGCCGAGCGGATCTGCGAAGCTGTCGAAGTCCACCTTGGAGTAGGTGAGCTGCGCTTGCGGCGTGAGGCTCAAGAACTCGCCCGCCGCCATGGCCTGTCCGGCTTCCAGGGACAGCGCGTAGCCGTTCCCCTCGGCGTCTTCGACACGGTCGCCGAGGACGCTCGAGCGAAGGTCGGTCTCGAACCAGCTCGCCTGAACCTGGGCGTCAAGATAGGCCCCGCCCGCATTGATCCAGGTCAGGGTCGCTCCGAGGCCATACCCCTTGGCCTCGACGCGGCCGCCGCCATGCGGCGAGGCGACCGAGGTCTCGCCCTCGACATAGTGGCCGGTCACCGCCCCGAGCAGACGCCCGCCGACAACGTCGTCCGACAGCATTTGCTCGGCGCCGAACTGCACCTTCCAGCGATCGGTCTCCAATCTCGCCTGGCTGGTGGACACCGCCGGCTCGACCTTCAGGCGGCCGCCTTCCATGCGACCCCAGACGCCCGCGCCGGCTTCGCCCGCCCATTGCCGGGCGCCGATGCGCTGACGCATGGCGCCAAGGCCGTTCAGGGCCTGCAGGGCCTGCGGATAGGCCTCATAGACCGGAACGCCGGGCTGATAGAGCGCCACCTGCGGCTGCCCCGGCCCCACCGGTTCGCCAGGCTGGCCGCCGGGCTGCTCCGGATCGACCGGTGATGGCGATCCCGCCACGCCGTCGACGCTCGAGCGCAGCTTCCAGTCGCCGCCCTGCACGTCCTTGCGCAGCACGTAAGCGTAGGCCCCAGCCACCACGGCGTTCTCGCCGCCAAGGCGGAAATCGCCATTGGCCAACGTGAAGGCACCATCCGAGAGGCCATCGACATCCACGACAAGGATCCCCTCGCCGGTCTGCGCACCCGCGCCGCCGAGGTTGGCGACCTCGACCAGGGTCGTGCCCGACGTCGCCCCACGCACCACCAGCCGGTCGGCCGAGGAGCCGTCCGCGCCTAGAACAGCCTCGAGCTGCAGGGTTCCGCCCAGCCCCTCGTAGTCGCCGGCGACCGTGAGGACGCCGAGGCCATGCCCTGGCGCGACGACGCCGCCAGCCTGGTTCAGCAGCGAACCGACCAGGCCGGTTCCGGTCAGGCGCGCGCCCGAGAACACCTCGGCTTGACCGCCGAGTTTGCCGTCCACCGCCAGCGTTCCATTGCGGACCTCCGTACGTCCGGCGAAGGCCGAGCTGTCGGCGCTCAAGGTGGTCACCCCCGAACCGACTTGCGCCACAACGCCGCCGCCGCCGATCACGCCGTCGAACCGGGCGTCGTCGGCGCGATTGTACGCCAGGCGCCCGTCGTTCTGGACGTCGCCGAGGATCGAGCCGCTATTTCCGCCGTCGCCGAGTTGCAGGCTTCCCCCGCTTATCCGCGTGCCTCCGGCGTAGCTGCTCTCGCCGGTCAGGATGAGCGTTCCAGCATCGGTCTTGTGCAGTTGACCGGCGCCGGTGAGCTCCGAGGTGATGGTGGCGACGAAGGCGCCGCCAGCGCTGGTCCCGTCCCCGACCCGCACGACAGTCTCGCCGCTTTGGAGCGAGACGGCGTCGCCCACGACCCGATAGCCGTTCGAGGCGAACTGCATGCCGCTGACGGCGATCGTCCCTTCGGAGCCGTCCACCGTGACCGTTCCGGGCGCCGCGGCGAAGATCGCGAAGCTCGCAGGCGTGAAGGCGCCGTTGATCTGACCGGTCGAGACCGTCCAGTTGTCGGGCGAGGCGCGCCAGATCCCGTCGCCGCCGCTGATGAGCCGGTCGCCGACGACGCCGTTGTCGCCGTCCCAGAAGTTGTAGTCCGAGGCCGGTGGATCGGTTGGGCCGCCAGGGCCAGGACCCGGGCCAGGACCCGGGCCCGGTCCGACCGCCGGATCGATCAGGTTGATCTGGCCGCCGATCGAGGTCTGCACCGCCTTGGCGATCCCGCCCAGGTCGCCCAGGGCTAGGCCTTGGTCGTTGAGCGCGCCGGTATAGTCGATCAACCGGTAGATCCCCGGCCCGAAGGTCCCGCCCGCCGTTTCAGTAACATTGAGCGTGCCGTCCAGCGTCAGGTCGCCGTTCACGACGATCAGGTCGTTGAGCGCCCCGCCGACGGTTCCGGCCGCGCCCAGCCGGTAGTTGAGCTGGGCCGTGGCGGCGAGGGCTAGGTCGCCGTTGATGGTCAGGGTCCCGGCGCTGGACAACCCGCCCGGAGCCAGGGCGCCGGCCACGGCGACATCGCCGCCCAGCACGCCGGTTCCGCCGAGCGTCCCGTTACTCTCGACCACGTAGTTTCCAGGGGTGGCCGACTGGTCGCCGTTGACCAGCAGCTTGCCGGCGCTGATCCGCGTGCCGCCGCTATAGCTGTTGGCCGCGGTCAGAATCAGGGTTCCAAGGTCGGTCTTCACCAGCTCGGCCGCCGCGCCGGTCAGCTCGGCGTCGATGGTGGCCGCATAGCCGACGCCATCCTCGGTCCCATCACCAACCCGGATCGCCGCCGCGCCGTTCAGGACGAGCGCGTCGCCCTGGAGCCGGTAGCCGTCGATTGCGAACTGCAGACCCGAGGCGCTCACCGCCCCTGCCCCGCTGTCGATGGTTACGGTCCCGGGGGCGCCGGCGAAGATCGCGAAGGAGCCCGCGGCATAGGCGGCGTTGAGGCCGCCGCTGTCCTCGGTCCAATTGGTGTCGCCAGCCGCCTGCCAGACTCCGTTCCCGCCGTTCACGGCGTCGTCGCCGCCCGCGCCGGGGCCGTCCCAGAAGTTGAGGGTGAGCCCCCCGGTGTTGACCAGGTTCACCTGACCATCGATCGCGGTCTGCACGCTCACCGACGAACCGGCCGGCATGGCGCCCAGCGCCAGGCTGCCACCGGTCAGGGCGCCGTCATAGCTGATCACCCGGTAGAGGCCCGCGTCAAAGACGCCGCCGGCGGTCACCGTCACGTCGATGGTTCCGCCCAGAGCCAGGTCGCCGCCGACCCTGACCAAATCGTTCATCGGTCCGCCGACCGTGTTCGACTGCCCGAACTCGTAGTCCAGCAGCGATGTCGCCGCGAGCGTCAGATCGCCGAGGATCGCCAGGGTGCCTGGATTTCCGCCAGGCGCCAGTTTGCCGCCGCCCTGAACCTGGACGTCGCCGCCGATCACGCCAAACCCACCGAGGGTCGCGCCGCTCATCACGGTCATCAGCCCGGTCGCGCCGGTCTGGTCGCCGTTGATCATCAGCGCGCCGGCGTTGACCCGGGCCGCGCCGGTATAGGTGTTGTCGGCGGTCAGCACGGTCGTACCAGCGCCGTTCTGCTCCACCGCGCCCGAACCGGAGATCAGGCCGCCGAAAATCACCTCGTCCGAACGGTCGAAGGCCAGCAGGCCGTTGTTGACCACGTCGCCGACGATCCCGCCGCTTGTCCCGCCGGCGCCGAGCTTTAGGGCTCCGGCGCTGATCGTGGTGACGCCGGCATAGGTGTTGGCGCCGGTCAGGACGAGATCTCCGGTCCCCGTCTTGGTGAGGTCGCCAGCCCCGCTGACCAGACCGCTCAAGCTGAGCGTGGTCCCCGCGGCGACGGACATTTGCCCATCCCCTTCCAGCGCGACGTTGCGCGCGCTGCTCAGGCTGGCGGTCGTCCGCAGGACGCCGCCGTCAAAGCTCAGCCCGCCCGAGGCCTGGCCGAGGTTCCCGTCGCTGGAGATGGTGAGCACGCCGCCATCGATGGCTACGCCGCCGGTGAAGCTATTGGCGCCGCTAAGCACCAGTTCGCCCAGGTCGGTCTTCGTGAGTTTGCCGATACCGGTGAGTTCCGATGCGATCGTCGCGGTCATCGTCGCGCCGGCGGCCGAGCCGTCGCCGACCCTCAAGACGGCTTCGGCCTCGGTCAGCTCGATCGCGTCGCCGCTGATCGCATAGCCGTTGACCGTGAACTGCATCCCGGAGGCGCTGACGCCGCCAGCGGTGTCGTCGACCGTGACGTTCCCCGCCGTTCCCGAGAACACAGCGAAGCCGCCGTCGTCATAGGCCGCGTTGAGGGCGCCGTCCGCGCCGGTCCAGTTGTTGTTGCCCGCGCCGCTCTGCCAGGTCCCATTGCCGCCGTTGACCGCGTTGTTGAACTTGGGACCGGCGTCGCCGTCCCAGAAGTTTAGCGCCAGGCCGCTGGTGTTGATCAGGTTGACTTGGCCGGCGACCGACGTCTGGATCAGGCCACCGCCGCCGCCCGGCAAGCTGCCGACATCGAGGACATTGTTGGTGAGCGCCCCCGTATAGTTGATCAGGCGATAGACGCCGGGGCCGAAGTCGCCGCCGGCGGACTCGGTGACATTGAGCGTGCCGTCGAGCGTAAGAGCCCCGTTCACGACGATCAGGTCGTTCAGGGGCCCGCCCACGACGCCCGCGGCGCCAAGCTCGAAATTGAGGATGGAGCCGGAGACCAGCGACAGGTCTCCGGCGATCGTGAGCGTCCCGGGACTGTTGCCAGGAGCCAGGACGCCGCCGCCCAGCACTTGGACGTCGCCGCCGATGGTTCCGGAACCGCCCAGGGTCGCACCCGAGGCGACGGTCGTCAGACCGGTCGCGAGCGACTGGTTCCCGTTGATGCGCAGCGTGCCGGCGTTCACTAGGGTATCGCCGAGATAGCTGTTGGCGCCGGTGAGGATCGTCACGCCCGAACCGGCCTGGATGACGTCGCCCGTACCGGTGATGGTTCCGCCGAAGCTGTAGCTGTCGGAGCGGTCGAACCCAAGCGTGCCGAGGTTGCTGACGGTCGCGCTGGCGATGGAGCCGGTCGTCCCGCCGTTGCCGAGATAGAGGACCCCGCCATTGATGTTGGTGGGGCCGGTATAGGTGTTGGTCCCCGTGAGCACCCAGGTCCCGCTGTCGTTCTTCGCGAGCGTGGTGATACCGGTGCCCGCATTGCCGATCGACCCGGCGAGCGTGTTGTTCCCAGTGTTCGTTCCGCCCAACGCGATGGCGCGCGCCTGATTGGCGCCGGCAAGGGTGACCGGCCCAGTATCGGTGAAGACGATGGCCCCCGTGCCGGACGACTGCAGGAAGGTCGTCCCCGCCGAGAGGGTGAAGAGCCGGTTGGTCGTATCGCCGGCGCCCGTATAGCGCAGCGTCGAGCCGTTGCCGATGACCAGGTTGGCGGCCGCCGCCGACGACGCTCCAAGGCTGCTGGCGAGGCCGCCGTCGGCGAGCTTGTCAACGCCCAGCACGCCCCCGCCGATCG
This sequence comes from Phenylobacterium sp., assembly GCA_040391295.1. Lineage (GTDB taxonomy): Bacteria > Pseudomonadota > Alphaproteobacteria > Caulobacterales > Caulobacteraceae > Phenylobacterium. The sequence continues at coordinate 6,056 of JBEBYB010000082.1, forward strand.
TCGTGACGCCGGTGTAGGTGCTAGCCGGATTGGTTAGGATCCAGGTCCCTGCGCCGGTCTTGGTGAGCGCGGTCAGGCCGGTCCCGTTGTTGGTGATCCCGAAGGCGAGCCTATTGTTGGCCGTGCTTGTACCCGTCAAGGTCAGGGTCTGCGCTGTGTTCGCCGCCGCGAAGGTGAGTGGATCGGTGCTGGCGAAGTGGATCGCGCCGATCCCGGACGCATCGAGGGCGTTGCCGCCCGATGCGCCCAGCGTGAAGCGCCGGTCTGTGGTCCCGCCGACGCCGACATAGCGGAGCGTGCCGCCGTTGAGGATCAGATTGCTCGCCCCGGCGCTCGATGCGCCGATCGAACTTGCCAGCCCGCCGTTGGTCAGGCAGGTCACCTCAAGGGCCCCGCCGTTGATCGTCGTCGACCCGCTGTAGTCGCTGGTGCAACCGCTCAGTCGCTGGGTCGCACCGCCATTCTTAGTGAGATTGCCGGCGCCCGTGATCGCGCCGCCATAGTTCACGGCTGTCGAATTATTGCCACTGGTGATCGTCAGGTCGGCGCCGTCCAGGGTGATAACACCCCCCAGCGCGCCGCCGCCGTCCAGATAGGAAACCGCGGTGTCGTAACCATCGAGATCGAGCGTCACACCGGCTGCATCGGACAGGGCCATGGCGGAAGGTGCACCGAAGGCCTGCGCCGATCCGGCCCGCAACGTCCCCCCCGTGATCGAAGTCCCGCCAGCATAGGTGTTGGCTCCCGAGAGCACCAACGTCCCGGCGCCGTCCTTGCGCAGGCCGCCGGCGCCAACGGCGGCACCCTGGAATTCCAGCGTGGTGGTGGCCTCCGTAACGCTAAGATAGGCGCCCTGCGACGTCGCGGTGAAGCCGCGATCGGTCACGACGTTCCCGCCGGTGTAGTATAGCCAATGACCGTTGAGGACGAGGTTCGCCGACGCCGCTCCGGAGGCTCCGATGCTGCTGGTTTGCCCGCCGTTTGCGATGCAATCGACGCTCAACGAACCCGATACGGTCGTGACGCCAGTATAGGTGTTGTTGCAACCGGTGAGCGTCTGCGTGTAGCTGCCTGCCCCGCGGGTGAAGCCGCCGGTACCGGTGATCGTGCCGGTAAAGTTCGCCAGTCCGCCGGCGGTCGTGAGCGTCCTGCCGCCAAGGGTGATCGTGCCGCCACCGGCGACACCGCCGGCCGAGACGTTGAAGCCGCCAAGATCAAGCGTGGCCCCGGCGTTGACGGTCATATACCTGTTGCCCGGCCCGAAAGCCTGCGCCGAGCCGGCGCGCAATGTGCCCGCCGTCACGATGGTATTGCCACCGAAGCCGGTGTTGGCGCCGCTGAGCACCAATGTGCCTGCGCCGTCCTTGAAGAAGTTGCCCGAACCGGCGGCGAGACCGCTGATCGTCAGCGTCGTGGCGTCTTGGACGACATCGATACCGCCGGCGACACCGGCGACCGTGAAGCCGCGATCGATGTTGGTCGTGCTACCCGTATATTGGAGACGCGCGTCATCACGGAGGACAAGATTGGCAGACGCATTGGTCGCCGCACCGATGCCGCTGGTCACGCCGCCGTTGGCGAGCGTGTTCACCGAAAGCGCGCCCCCGCTCACGGTCGTCACACCGACATAGTCATTGGCGGCGTTAGCGAGGGTGAGCGTGCCCGCGCCGATCTTGGTGAAACCAGCATCATCGGGGCTCGTGACTTGGCCGGTGAAGGTCAGGTTCGCACCGCTGCCAACCTCGATCGTTCGCTCAGGCCCGCCGTTGGTCAGCGTGAAGCCGCGGTCGGTGGTCGCTGTAGCGCCCGTATACTGAAGGTTTCCGGCCTCGATCACGAGGTTCGACGCCGCCGCCGAGGAAGCGCCAATGCCGCTGGCCGCCCCGCCATTGGCGACGCTGTTCACCCGCAGCGTTCCCCCGGTGAGGATCGTCGCGCCAGTGTAGGTGTTCGCACCGCTGAGAATGAGTGTACCCGTGCCCCCCTTGGTCACGGCGGTCGGGGCGACATTATCGACGATGGAGGACGCTACGACAAAATTGCCGGCGCCATTGTGTTGGAAGCCCAGCGTACCCCCGCCAACGCCGCCGGTCAGGGAGCCGCCGGTGATGGTCTGGTTGGTGGCCAGCGTGCTGGGCGCCACGATGATCGTGCCATCGACGCCAAGCGTGTTTCCTGCGCCGATCGTGACGGTTGAATTCATAGCCGCGGTGTAACGAAGGCCACCGAGCTGAACATTGCCCGCTACCGTGCCGGAGAACGGCGTGTTCGCGGCGTTCGCGGTATCGCTAACGATGTCGCCATTTACCCAGGTCCCGGCATCGTCCTTGTCGGTGTAGTCGGTTTCGTCGAAGGCAAGGATGGCGCCGCCGACCACCTTGGCATAGTCGGTTCCGTTGACCGTGGCCCACCCGCCCAGCAAGCCATCGGCATTGCTCGTGCTGATCGCGCCGCTGGTCGGCAGCGCGAAGTTGACCAGTCCGCCCGTCCGACTGATCGCACCAAGGCTTAAATTGACGGCGCCGCCGGCGCCACTGGCCGCGCGGACCGTGTTGCTGCCCGCATTGACCGTCAGCCCATTGAAGCTCTGGCTGTTGGTCTCGGCGGCCGCGCCGATGACAGCGAGCGTCCCCCCCGACAGGATGAGCGGCGACGAAGCGGAAATCATGTCGCCCGCCGGGCCGCCAGCGCCAGAGAAGTCGAGTGCGAGCGCGCCGCCAGCTATTGTCGTGGCGCCGGTATAGCTGCTCGCGCCGGTCAGGGTCAGCGAACCGGCGCCCTCCTTGCGGAGCCCGCCGCTGCCTGTGATGGCGCCCGCGTAGCTCTGAGCGTTCAGCGCCGTGACCGTCAAGGTCGATGCGCCGAGCGCGACCACACCGCCTGTGCCCGTCAGCGAGGGGGCAGTCAGGTCATACCCGCCGAGATCAAGCGTGCCACCATCGACGATGAACCCTGTCGGCGTACCGAATGCCGAAGTGTGGCCGGCCTGCAGCGTCCCGTCACGGACCGTCACCATGCCCGTGAAGGTGTTGGCGCCGCTCAGAATCCAGGCGCCGGCGCCGTTTCCGATCAGATTGCCTGCGCCAGAAATCACGCCCGAATAGGTGTTCACGCCCGCGAAGCTGCCGCCAAGCGTCAGGCTGTCGATTGGATTGCCGGGCACGAAGGCCGCATTGCCCCCCAGGTTGAGCGCGCCGGCGCCGTCGTTGGCTATGCCGCTGGCGCCGCTGACCGTCCAGGCGCGATTGCTGGCTGCGCCCGCGCCGGTATAGCTCAGCGTCCCGGCATTCAAGGCGACGTTCGCCCCGACGCCAAGGGAACTGGTCGATCCGGTATTCGCCAGAACGGACGCCCTGACGAGCCCGCCGATGCCGGTTGTCCCCGTATAGGTGTTGGCGCCGCCGAGGGTGACGGTTCGACCTGTGCCGCTGCTAAAGCTGTAATTAGCTCCGCTGAGCGTGCCCAACAGCTCGATATCGGCGCCTTCAGCGGAGAAATTGCTTGAGCTTGAGCTTAAGACGTTCCCTGTGATCGAGAGCGTTCCCGTCCCGCGATTGCGGATGAACGCCGCCCCTCCATAAAGCTCCCAGTTGCGGTTGGAGCTGTCGCCGTCGCCAAGATAGACGACGTTGTCGGAATATTGGCTCGATTGGTTAAATATGATCGTGCCGTCGCTGACCGTCGTCGGGGCGCCCAGCGAACTCGCCTCGCCCAGATTCCCGATCGAGGTGAAAGACGTGGTCGCGACGCCATTCGTGCCGCTGAACGTCGTGCGGCCCGTATAGGTGTTCGCGTCGTTGCTCATGATGACGCCGGTTCCCACCGAGACTCGACCATCGCCCGTAACGAGCGCGGAGCCACCCCCGCTGCCTCCGAGGGTCAGGGCCCCGCCGTCGCCGATCTGGATTTCACGGCTCGTACTCGCGCCCGCGATCGAAAGTCCGACGGACGCGCCCGCTCCAGTGAAAATCTTGTTGCTCGCGGTGCCCAGGGCAGCATCGCTGCTGACGTTGATGATCCCCTGGTTGAGATAGACACCGCCCGTGAATGTATTGACGCCGTACAGGAGCAACGAGCCTGCGCCCGCCTTGGTCAGGCCCGCGGATCCGGCAATAATCGAATTGATCGTCGCAGCGCCCGAGTTCGTGATCGTCGGCGATGCGCCCGCCAGCGTCAGCGTAGCCCCCCCCAGGATATAGGCGTTGGTCCCGAAGGTGAGGTTGTGCGCGGTGATCGGGCCGCCAAGTGTGACCGTACCCGCCGTGCCGCCGAAGATCGCGTTGTCCAGCGCCGAATTGCTCCAGGCCGTGTAGGGCCCGGTCACCCCATTGCTGTTGGGGGTCCAGAGGTTGGCGGTCGTATTCCACGCGCCCGTTCCGCCGTAGCCGACACCTGTGCCGTTGGCGTCCCAGTTCCGATCGAGGTTCTGCGCTTGGCCGGTCGCCGGCGCCAGCAACATGAGCGTGGCAAGCGCGGTGCCGCAGAGCAGGCCGCCCGCCACTCTTCCACCACGACGTCGGAAACCGGATTGCCCGATCATGTTGCTCACTCGCTTCTCCAACACAGCACGACCTCACCCCCGCGGCACGCAGAGGTGACGAACCAACGACTATGCGAATGATGAGAGGCCGACCGGGCGGCGGAGGGGCCGAAACACAATCACCCGTCCTCTCGCACGCCCACACCCCCTGCTGGCGACCTGTGAACTCCTTGGAGTTCGGGGGCTTTCGCCCTCAGCTCGCCGGCAGCTGCTAATCGCAACTACACTCGGGCCGTCGCCGGAGCCCGGACAAACGGCACCGTGCCGTTAGCCGAGCGCCCACAACGCTTGCGCGAATTAATCAACCGCTTCGTGATCCACGGTCAAGCCATTCGAGAGGGGGGTTCAAGATCAAAGATTGTAAAAGCACGCGAACTATCGACAAATTAACCAACAATGTGGCGAATTCATAACGTCGATACGCGATATTGGCAAAATATTTCAGTTCACTAGGTCATAGCAATTCGAATTTAACGCCTACTTATTGTGAAATCTATCTGCTCTTCTTGCATGAATTTTTTTGCATGACGATACATGCACTATTCGGCCACACATCAACGCCATTACATGAATGGCCCGACACTCTGTAAAGCTGTAAGCAGTCCCTTGCGATGACCACCTCCGAGCGAACGATCCGCGCGCGACTGACCACTCATCCCGACGATCCCGAGGCGCTGAGACTCCTCGCATCCGTCGTCGCGCAAACCCGCTCGGTGCCGGAGGCGGAGACGCTGCTGAGAAGGGCGATCGCCGTCCGGCCGCGCCACGTCCTGGCCCATGCCGATCTGACATCGCTGCTCTGTCGCGACGAGCGGAGCGGCGAGGCGCTTGCAGTGCTCGACGATGTCATCGCAGCCGAGCCGGAAAAGATCTGGCCCCTCTCCCTCAAAGCCGCCGCCCTGGACTCAGAACGACGAACCAAGGACGCGCTACAGGTCCACAAGCAGTTGGTGGCGCGCGCAGCGCACGTCGCGGTCCCGTGGGTGAATTACGGCCACGCCCTACAGGTGTTGGGCCGCGCCGACGACGCCGCCGTCGCGTTCCGAAAATCGATCGAACTTGATCCGGCCAACGGCTTTGCCTGGTGGGGCCTGGCGAACCTGCGCGCCGCTCGGCTCGATGAGCGCGACATCACCAGCCTGGAGCGCGCCCTGGAGAGCGCCAGCAGCGACCTCAGTCGCGCGCAACTCCACTTCACCCTCGGCAAGGCGTTGGGCGATCATGGAGCGTTTGCGCGCTCGTTTCGGCACTACGAACACGGCAACGCGACGCGACGCACCTTCGCCCCCTATGACGCCGAAGCCGTCACCGAGGAGGTTCGGGCAGCCGGCGAACTGTTCGCCTCCGAT
>JBEBYB010000083.1:0-11871 GCA_040391295.1 Phenylobacterium sp.
CCCTCGTTCTCGACCCAGGCCTCGGCGCACATCTTGGTCAGGTCGCGGATGCGGCCGATGTAGCTCTGACGTTCGGCCACGGCGATCGCGCCGCGGGCGTCCATCAGGTTGAACAGGTGGCTGGCCTTCAAGACGTGGTCGTAGGCCGGCAGCACGGTGCGCTGGCCCTGGGGACCACGGCCCTCCAACAGACGCGGGACCTGACGCTCCATGTCCTCGAACTGACGCTTCAGCGTGTCGACGTCATAGAGGTGGAAGTTGGCTTCCGACTGTTGGCGCTCGTTCTCCAGGAACACCTCGCCATAGGTCATCGGCGCCGGGCCGTCGGGATCGTTGAACGCCAGGTCCGTGAAGTGGTCGACGTTCTGGATGTACATGGCCAGGCGTTCCAGGCCGTAGGTCAGCTCGCCGGCCACCGGCCAGACGTCGATGCCGCCGACCTGCTGGAAGTAGGTGTATTGCGTGACTTCCATCCCGTCGCACCAGACTTCCCAGCCCAGGCCCCAGGCGCCGACGGTCGGGTTTTCCCAGTCGTCCTCGACGAAACGGATGTCGTGCAGGCGCGTGTCGAGGCCGATCGCCTCCAGCGAACCCAGATAGAGTTCCTGCAGGTTGTCGGGGTTCGGCTTCAGGATCACCTGGTACTGATAGTAGTGCTGCAGCCGGTTCGGGTTCTCGCCGTAGCGGCCGTCGCCCGGCCGCCGCGAGGGCTGCACATAGGCCGCACGCCAAGGCTTGGGACCGAGCGCACGCAGCACGGTGGCCGGGTGCAGGGTCCCTGCCCCTACCTCCACGTCATGCGGCTGTAGAATCACGCAGCCCTGACGGCTCCAATAGTCGTGCAACTTCAGGATAAGATCCTGAAACGATAGAGGCTTTTTGGCTGACATATGGCTGGTTTCGCAGGCGCAAAAAAAGTCGGCGGACCATAGGGCCCGCCGACCTTCCCTTCAAGGCGGAAAGCCCGCCCTACTTGCCTTGGGGTTTGGTGTTGCGGCCGGTCGCCGAGAGCGGCGGGAACTTGGCGCGATTTTCCGGCGTATCGGCCACCGGGCCGTTGGTGACACGGTGAACCGTCACGCCCCCGCTGTCCACGCTGGTTGTCACCTGGACGCCCGCGCTCTGGGCCGGCGGCGGGGCGGGAGGAGCCTGCTGGGGTTCGCTGGCAGGCTGCGCATGCGCCGCGCCAGCCGCTAGAGCCATCGCCCCAGCGGCGATGCAAATCGTCTTGATCAACTCTCATCCCTCCGATTGATGGCCCAGATCACAACCAGGCCGTGCGAGTAGAGAGCGTTCAGCGGTCAAGTTTGTTCCCGGACAAGCTGAAGCTTTACACCCGAAGTTCGGAGCAGGATGAACCATCGGCCCGACGTGCTCGGCACGACGGACCGTCTGATCCTAGTTGCCGCGCGGCGTGGTTTGGCGGCCCGCCCTGGACAGCGGCGGGAACTTGGCGCGGTTTTCCGGCGTATCGGCGACCGGGCCGTTGGTGATGAGCCTGGTGTTCGCCGCCGTCGCAGAGGTGTCGACGCCCGCGCTCGTCGCGTCGGCGCTGACCGGGGGGTTCGACATCGTCTGGCTGGAACTGTCGGTCCCCATTTCCGAAGCCGCCGGGGCCTGGGACGCCGCCGGAGCGGGCGCGGCTTTCTTCTTGCCTTCGCCAGCATGAGCTCCGCCGGCCAGCAGAGCGGTGGCCGCCGCAGCAGTGAGCAGAGTTCTGATCATCATTTCGTCGTCTCCGAATGATGGCCCATCCCCCGCATCCGGGCCGCGCAGTCATCAAGCGTTCAGTCGTGGTGATAGTTCCCCCTCGCCACCGCCCGCTCGGCGGGCTTGCAGCGATCACGACCGCGTGAGGAGAGCCGCCGGGCGGCGTCTCGAGCGTCAAAACGCCGACAATTTGGGCGCCATAACGCTGATCTGCACAGCAATCGCGCGGCCAGCGCCTTTTCCCTGATCAGAGGTCACCAGGCACAGCCGCACGCCCCGTCCGCCGATAGCGTCATCTGGCCGTCGGGGGGCGAGAGTGAGCCGTGTCTCTCGGCGGAGCGGGACAACATGAAGGGCGCACCCCTGGCTTACAGGGCGCGCGGGAGCAGGCGATGAAATTGATCATAGCGATCGTCAAACCCTTCAAACTGGACGACGTGCGCGAAGCGCTCGTGGGCGCCGGCGTCGAGGGGCTGACGGTCTCGGAAGTCAAAGGCTACGGCCGCCAGAAGGGCCAGACGGAGATCTATCGAGGGGCCGAGTATCAGGTGAATTTCGTTCCCAAGGTGAAGCTGGAGGCGGTCGTCGACGACTCCGCCGCCGGCAAGGCCGTCGAAGCCATCAAGGCCGCCGCCGCCACGGGCAAGATCGGGGACGGCAAGATCTTCGTCCTCAACGTCGAGGACGCAGTGCGAATTCGGACCGGAGAGTCCGGCACGGCCGCGCTCTAGGCGCCGCCGAACTCATCGGGACAAGGGGATCACGACAATGAAGAAATCCGGACTGCAAAAGCTGACGGGCCTGGTGCTCGCCGCCATGCTCGCGGGCGGCGTACTCGCCCCGGCGGCGGCCTTCGCCCAGGACGTCGCGCCGGCCCCGGCGCTCGCCGAGGTCTCGCCCGCCACGGCGAACATCGAAGCGCCCGCCGCGGTGGCCGAGGCCGCCCCGGCCCCGGAGGACGCGGCTACGCCCGCCCTCGACACCGGCGACACCTCCTGGGTCCTGACCTCCACGGCTCTGGTCCTGATGATGACCATCCCAGGCCTGGCGCTGTTCTACGGCGGCATGGTGCGCCGCAAGAACGTCATCGCCACCGTCGCCCAATCGTTCGCGATCACTGCGGTGATCTCGGTCGTCTGGATGATCGCGGGCTATTCCCTGTCCTTCAGCGCCAACGGCGATGAGGGGCTCAACAAGGTCGTCGGCGGGCTGGGCAATGCGTTCCTGTCGAGCGTGACCATGGACAGCACCAACAGCCTGGCCGCCACGATCCCGGAATCGGTGTTCGTGATGTTCCAGATGACCTTCGCGATCATCACCCCGGCCCTGATCGCCGGCGCCTATGCCGAGCGCATGAAGTTCTCGGCCGTACTGGTGTTCACCGTCCTCTGGTCCCTGTTCGTCTACGCGCCGACCGCCCACGCGGTCTGGGGCGGCGGCTTCCTCGGCGGGGCCGGCGTGCTCGACTTCGCCGGCGGCACCGTGGTCCACATCAATGCCGGCGTCGCCGGCCTGATCTGCGCTCTCGTTCTCGGCCGCCGCAAGGGTTACGGGACCGAGAACATGGCCCCGCACAACCTGGTCCTGACCATGATCGGCGCCAGTCTGCTGTGGATCGGCTGGTTCGGCTTCAACGCCGGCTCGGCCGTGGGGTCCAACGCGCTGGCCGGCATCGCCATGCTGAACACCCAGGTCGCCGCGGCCGCCGCCGCCATCGCCTGGATGGTCATCGAGTGGGTCGAGCGCAAGAAGCCCGGCATGCTGGGCCTGGCCTCGGGCGCGGTGGCCGGCCTGGTCGCCATCACCCCGGCCGCCGGCTTCGTGAACCCCCAAGGCGCGCTGATCATCGGCCTGCTGGGCGGCGCGGGCGGCTACTTCGGCGCGGTGTGGCTGAAGCGCCTGCTGAAGTACGACGACAGCCTGGACGCCTTCGGCGTGCACGGCGTCGCCGGGATCATCGGCGCCCTGCTGACCGGCGTCCTCGCCGACCCGGCCGTCAACGCCCTGGGCGAAGGCGCGAACCTGATGACCCAGCTCTACGGCGTCGTCATCACCATCGCCTACGCCTCGGTCGGCACGTTCATCATCCTGATGATCGTGAAGTACACGGTCGGCCTGCGGGTCAGCGAAGAGGCCGAAGTCGAGGGCCTGGACATGTCGCAACACGGCGAAGCCCTGCACGATTAGGCGGCGGCTTCACCTGCGAACGACGAACGGGGGTCCTTCGGGGCCCCCGTTTTTCGCCTCTCCCGAGGGAGAGGAACCGGAGCTAGTCCGGCCAGGGGCCGCCAAGGCGGCAGCGCTTGACCCACCAGGTGGGTCGCATGCCGGCGACACGTTCGGCCAAGGCGTCGGCCTCGATGTCCGAGGCGCAGATAGCGAAACAGGTCGCGCCCGAGCCGGACATCCGGGCCAACAGAGTCTCGGGCTCGCCGGCCAAGGTCTCGACAACATCGCCGATCTCAGGCGCCAGGCCGACGGCCGGCCCCTGGAGGTCGTTGCGCATCATGCCGAGCCAGGCGGCGAATTCCTCGATGCCCTCGAAGGCTTCCGGCATGGGCGGCGGCGCCACCTCGCCGAAAGCTTCGCGCTCGTCCAGGGCGCGGTAAACCGCCGGCGTCGAGATCCCGACGCCCGGATTGACGAGCACGGCCTCGATGGTCGGCAAGGCTGGCGAGGGCGTCAGCCGCTCTCCCCGTCCCTGCGTCACCACCGGACGCCCCCAGAGGCAGGCCGCGCCATCGGCGCCAAGCGAGGCGGCCAGCGTTTCCAAGCCGTCATCGTCGATATCGACGCCAAGCGCTGAGCGCATCAGGCGCAGGGCCGCGCCGGCGTCGCTGGAGCCGCCGCCAAGCCCCGCGGCGACCGGCAGGTTCTTCTCCAGCGACAGGCAGAGCGGCGGTTGGGGGCCTCGCGTGCGGGCCAGCAAGGCCCGCGCGGCGCGCAGGACCAGATTGTCGTCCTCGCCCGCCAGATCGGCCGCGAACGGCCCGTGGACCCGCACCGACAGGGCGTCGGCCTCATGGACCACCACCTGGTCGCCGATGTCGGCGAAGACCATCAGGCTGCACAGCGGATGATAGCCGTCGCCGCCAGGGGGGCCGACGTGCAGAAACAAGTTGATCTTCGCAGGTGCGAAGGCGACCGGCCCCATGGCTGAACCTATTGCCCCGCCACGCGCGAGGTCGCGGCCGGCCCCTTGGGACCCATCCCGCCCGTCAGCTTGGCGTCGACGTCGGCCTTGATCTTGTCGTCGGGATCCAGGGTCAAGACCCGCCGCCACTGATACCCCGCCTCGATGCGCCGACCGACGCGCCAATAGGCGTCGCCCAGGTGGTTATTGATTTCAGGATCGCCCGCCTCGAGCTCGACCGCCTGTTCCAGGAACTCGACAGCCTTCTTGTAGTCGCCAAGGCGGTAGTGCGCCCAACCCAGCGAATCGATCATGGCGCCAGACTGCGGATTGGCCGCCACCGCCCGCTGGACCATGCCCAACGCCTCGGGAAGCCGCTCGCCCCGATCGATCCAGGTGTAGCCGAGATAATTCAGCAGTTCAGGCTCGTTGGGGCGCTGCTTCAGCGCACCTTGCAGGTCGCGCTCAGCCTCCGGCCAGCGGCCCGAGCGCTCATAGGACACGCCGCGCGCATAGAGCAGCCGCCAGTCGGGATTGGCGTCGTCCCCGATCAGATCCGACAGCACCTGGGCCGACTCCACATAGCGTTCATTGGCGCGCAGCAGATCGGCATAGGTGATCTTGGCGCCGCGATCGCCGCCGGCGGCGCTGGCCTGGGCCATCCGCAGGGCAGTCTCCGTCTCCTTGGCGTTCTGGTAGCTCCAGGCCAGTTTGGAGATGGCGGCGGGATACTCCGCCGAACCCGGCTTGGGCTTGGCGTAGGCCGCACGGGCCGACTCGATGTCGCCAGCGCCCTCCATCAGGTCGCCGACCATCAGCCAGGCCTCGTTGCGGGCCGGATCGAGCCGCAGGGACAGCCGCAGATAGGCCAGGCCCAGTTGATCCTGCTTGGCGGCCAGCATGCCGGCGGCCGGCGCGATCAGCGCCTGGGCCGCGCCCTGGCGCAGGGTCGGCTGAGGCGGCGCGCCCTTGCCCGTGGCGGCGCGCGCCCTGGCGGCGACCAGCGCTTCGTTGCCCAGTTGGGTTCGCATGGCGCGGTCATAGAGCGCCACGGCGTCGGAGCCGCGCTTGCGGCGCTCCAGGAACGCGCCATAGGCCAGCACGGCGATGTCGCCCGGGGTCTCGCCGCCGGTCAGGGCCTTGTAGTCGGTCTCGGCCTCGTCATAGCGACGGGCCCGTTCGTAGAGATAGGCCTGGCCGAGCTGGCCGAAATAGTCGACGACCCGGTCGCTGCGGACCTCGGGACGGACCAGCGAGCCATCGACGTCGCCAGCCATGGCCGCGGCCCAGGGGGCCAGCAGCACGGCGGCCGCGCGGTGCGGGAAGCCGATGTTGTCGCCCGCCAAAGCGGCCTGGGCGGCCTTGCCGTCGCCGTTGGCCATTAATTCCACCGCCTTGACCAACTGGCCCATGCGTTTGGTGGATTCGGAGGCTTCCTCGCCCTGCGGGGCGAGTTGGGCGGCCCGCGGAATATCGCCCGCCAGTACGGCGGCGGTGAAGGCGCGGTCCTGCAGCATGTCGCTGGCTCCGCCTTGCAGCTCGGCCTTGGCGAAATAGGCCGCGGCCTCCGCGCCCTTGCCGTCGTTGAGAGCGCCCTGTCCCGCCAGGAACGAGCCGTAGGCCGAGCCTCCCATGCCCTCGGGCGGAATCCAGTCCGTCTGCTGCGGCGCTGGAGTAGCGCAGGCCGCGAGGAGGGCGAGTGGAGCGAAGGCGACTAGGAGACGGCGCATACGAGGGAGACTCGGCGCTTTCGAGGGCGAGTTCAAGGCGCCAAGGAACCTGATTGGCCCAAGGCCGTCGTCAGCCGTCAAAATGTCCGCATCCGACGTTTTTTCTCGCTTTGGAGCCCCGACATAAAGCGGGGGCTAGCGCACCCACGGTTGCATGCCCTACCTGTCGTGCGGAGTTGGCCAACAAGGGGGAGTATGCCCGATATGCCTACTAATTCGCGCCGCCGCGCGCGCACGAACATGGGCCAAGAGTCCGCGAGCCGCCTGCCCGTCACGGCGCTGGCGGCCGCCAGTCTCCTGCTCTCAGCCGGAGCCGTCCACGCTCAAGAACTCCGCGTCGGCGCCGGCTATGCGCCGCATGGGCCCGAGAAAGGCGCCTCGGTCGTAATCGAGTACCTGTTCAAGCCGGCCGACGCGTTGGAATTCGTGGGGTCGCCAAGACCCTATGTGAGCACCCAGCTCAGCCTGGATGGTTACACCAACTATGCTCAAACCGGCCTGATGTGGCGCTTTGAACAGAAGCGAACCTATATCGACCTGGGCGCCGGGCTTGCCGTACACGATGGCGCGCTATCGCTGCCGCGTCCGACGGCAGGGCTGTCGGACGAAGAAAACCAACGCCGCCGACGCGATCGGGAAACCTACATCGAATTCGACAAGCGCTGGCTCTTCCACGCCACCTTTGCGGTGGGTCTGCGTCTGAACGAAAGCTGGGCCGTAGAGATCGAGGGCCAGCATTGGAGCAATGGCCAACTCGGTAACGAAACCCATGACGGCGCCGACAGCGTCGGCCTGCGCGCAGCCTATCGGTTCTAGGATCGGCGCGGAACCAGCGCCGCGTCGCAGCAGGCGATCTCCTCCCCCGCCGCGCGGGGGAGGAGCCGTAGGTTCTACATGTTCGGATAGTTCGGGCCGTCGCCACCCTGGGGCGTGGTCCAGGTGATGTTCTGCGACGGATCCTTGATGTCGCAGGTCTTGCAGTGGACGCAGTTCTGGAAGTTGATCTGGAACTTCGGGTTATTCCCCTCAGCGTCGTAGAGCACCTCGTAAACGCCCGCGGGGCAGTACAGCCGCGCCGGTTCGCCGAACCTAGGCAGGTTTACGTTCACCGGAATGCTCGGATCGGTGAGCTTCAGGTGGGCCGGCTGATTCTCGTCATGGTTGGTCGAGGACAGGAACACCGAGGACAGCTTGTCGAAGCTGAATTCGTTGTCCGGCTTCGGATAGACGATCGGCTTGTAATCCTTGGCCAGGCCCGTGGACTCGGCGTCCGACTTGCCGTGCTTCAGCGTGCCCCACGGCGACCAGCCCTTGAAGATCGTGGCGATCATGGCGTCGACGCCACCCAGCACGATGCCGGGGATGGTGCCGAACTTGGACCACAGCGGCTTGAAGTTACGAACGTTCCACAGTTCCTTGGCGATCGACGACTTCTGATAGGCCTCTTCGTAGGACACCAGTTCGTCGCTGCTGCGGCCGCCCTGGATCGCAGCGAAGGCAGCTTCGGCGGCGAGCATGCCGCTCTTCACCGCGTTGTGGCTGCCCTTGATGCGCGGGACGTTGACCATGCCGGCCGAGCAGCCCAGCAGCACGCCGCCCGGGAAGTACAGTTGCGGCAGCGATTGCGCCCCGCCCTCGGTAATGGCGCGCGCGCCGTAGGAAATGCGCTTGCCGCCTTCCAGATAGCCGCGGATCGCCGGGTGGGTCTTGAAGCGCTGGAATTCGTCGAAGGGCGAGAGCCAGGGGTTCTTGTAGTTCAGGTGCAGCACGAAGCCGATGGCCACGTAGTTGTCCCCGAAGTGGTACATGAACGAGCCGCCGCCGGTGGCGTTGTTGAGCGGCCAACCGAAGGTGTGCTGGGTCAGGCCAGGCTCGAAGTTCTCGTCCGGAACCTGCCACAGCTCCTTGATGCCGATGCCGAACTTCTGCGGGTCGCGGCCGTTGGTCAGGCCAAAGCGCGCCTGAAGCTGCTTGGCCAGCGAGCCGCGCACGCCCTCGCCGATGAAGGTGTATTTGGCGTGCAGTTCGATGCCGGGCTGATAGTCGGGCCCTTTCTCGCCGTTCTTGTCGATGCCGAACACGCCGGCGACGACGCCCTTCACTGAGCCGTCTTCGTTATAGACGACCTCGGAGGCGGCCATGCCGGGATAGATCTCGACGCCCAGCGCCTCGGCGTGGGCGGCCAGCGAGCGACAGACATTCCCCAGCGAGGCGATGTAGTTGCCGTGGTTCAGCATCCACTTCGGGAACGGCAAAAACGAGATGTCCAGATCGCCGTGCGGGCCCAGGATCATGAACTTGTCGCGGGAGACCTTGGTCTCCAGCGGAATGCCGAGTTCCTCCCAGTTCGGAAGCAGTTCGTTGATGCCGCTCGGATCGATCACCGCGCCGGACAGGATGTGGGCGCCGACCTCCGAGCCCTTCTCCAGGACTGCGACGGTAATTTCGGAACCGGCGGCTTCTGCGAGTTGCTTCAGGCGGATAGCCGCCGACAGCCCCGCGGGCCCGGCGCCGACGATCACGACGTCGTATTCCATCGCTTCGCGTTCAATTGCCTCAGTGGCGATGGCTTCGCTCATGATCCCCGTAACTCCTAATGTGGCCGCGCGGGGGTCCCCTCCCCTTCTTTCACGCGGCGTTGATCCGTCGCGCGACTTATCCGAAGCTTGTACGAGGGCGGTCAAGCGCGAACTCGGCTATAGACGCCCTTTCAGGACCCAATGACGCAAGCCGCCGCCATCGATCGCACCGCTGAGAGCCTCCTCGCCTTCTGGGCCGAGGCGGGCGTGGACGCCATGTTGCTCGATACGCCGATCGACAAGATCGAGGCGGGGAAGTTCGTCGCCCCCAAACCGCCGGAGAAAAAGCCGCTGCTGGTCGCCGCCTCGAAGCCGGGCGCACCGGACGTCGCCGGGGCGGTGGAGAAGGCGCGACATCTCGCCGCGGAAGCCCAGGATCTGGAAGCCCTGAAAGCCGCCATCGCCGCTTTCGACGGCTGCCCGCTGAAGTTCGAGGGCGCGCGCCAGACGGTGTTCGGCCGCGGCGCGCCGGACGCTTCCCTGCTGGTGATCGGCGAGGGACCGGGGCCGGAGGAGGATACCCGTGGCGAGCCCTTCGTCGGACGCCCTGGCCAACTTCTGGACCGGATGCTGAGGGCCGCCGGCCTGACCGACCGGGTGTTCATCACAAACACCGTGTTCTGGCGTCCGCCAGGCAATCGCACGCCCTCGCCGCAGGAACAGGCGATCTGCGCGCCGTTCCTGGAACGCGCCATCGAACTGATCGCGCCCAGGATGTTGCTGGTGCTGGGAGCCCCCGCCGCCAAGTCGATGCTGAAACGCGACGAGGGTATTCTTTCGCTGCGCGGACGCTGGTTCGAGTGGCGTTCGGAGAGCGGAAATCTCGAACTGCCGGCCATGCCGACGCTGCACCCGGCTTTCCTGCTGCGGCAGCCGGGCGCGAAGAAGAAGGCGTGGAGCGATCTGCTGACCTTGACCGAACGGCTTGATCGACCCGACCGCGGCGCTTAAGACTCCCGCCATCACGAGAACGAGGGTCACGTCCAGATCGCGCGTAGATGCGGCCGACGTGGGGAACGCATGCGGGCACTAAGGGGCATGCGGATCGCGGTCTTGACCATGATCTGCTCCGCCATAGCCGGAACATCACAGGCTGCGCCTCAGGTGCTCAGCCCCTGGGACGTGCAGCGCTACGTGTCGGCCTTCGAGGCTGTGGACCGTGGCGATTTCATCGACGCCGAAATGCAGAGCGGCGAGATCAAGGATCGGTCGCTGGCCGGCCACCTGGCGTTCCGCCAACTGATGCATCCAAGCGCCCACACCGCCAGCTATGAAGACCTGGCCGGTTGGCTGGACAAATACAACGACCAGCCAGGCGCCGAGCGGATCTACACCCTGGCCCAAAGGCGCAAGCCCGTCGGTGCCCAGCCGTTGAAGATCCCGGTCCTGGCCAGAGCCGACTGGCGCCGCGTCGAGGTCGCCGCCCAGCGCGTCGCCGCGCGCAGCCCCGCCGACAAGAGCCGTCTGGCCCGCGAGGCCTTCTATTCCGGCGACATCAAGCGTGCGCTCGACCTGGCGCCCGCCGCCGGAGACCGCTGGATCGCCGGCCTGGCCGCCTATCGCCTGAAGAATTTCGCCTTGGCGGAAAGCTATCTTGGCCAGGTCGCTCGCGACGAGAGCGAGGATCCGTGGATCCGTTCGGGCGCCGCCTTCTGGGCCGCCCGCGCGCTGGAGGAAACCGGGGACACCACCCGCGCCGAGGGCTTTATCAAGCTGGCCGCCCGCCACCCGACCACCTTCTACGGCATGATCGCCGAGCGTCGGATGCGGCTGCAGGCGATCAGCGACACCCGCAGCGCGCCGACCGGCCAGTTCGTGCCCGCCTCATTCTCGGCCCCCAGCGCGCCGAGCGCCCACCTGAACCAGTTCATCCGCGACGACGCCCGCGCCCACCGCGCCACGGGCCTGGCCCAGGTCGGCATGCCGGTCGAGGCGGGTCTGGAGCTTCGCGCCGGCCTGGCCCTGGCCAAGACCGAGACCGAGCGTTCGCAGTGGATGGGGCTGATTCTCGCCTTGAACGCGCCGCTGACGTCGGACTCCGATGTCAGCGCGTCCCTGCCCCGCGGCCGCTCGTTCGTGGAGCCGAATTATCCGACCCCGGTGCTGGAGCCCAAGTGGGGCTTCACCATCGACCGCGCGCTGGTCTACGCCATCGTCCGCCAGGAAAGCCGCTTCAACCCGGCCGTGGTCTCGCCGTCGGGCGCCGTGGGCCTGATGCAGTTGATGCCCGAAGCCGCCGCCCGCGCCGCCGGCGACGACAAGCTCAAAGCCGATATGAGCCCGCTGTTCGACCCGGCGTTCAACCTGCGGGTCGGCCAGGACTACGTGACCTGGCTGATGGAGCGCGGGGTCGGCTACGACATCCTGCGCACCGTGGCGGCCTATAACGGCGGCCCTGGCACCCTGCTGAAAACCGCCCAGAAGGTCGGCGAGAACGACAGCCTGCTGATCATCGAAAGCCTGCCCAGCCTCGAGACCCGCAACTATGTGGAAAAGGTCATGGCCGGCTATTGGACCTACCGGAAGAAGTTCGGGATGGATTCCAAGACCCTCGACGCCCTGGCCATGGGCGCGAACTTCGTCGACGCGCGGCTGGATCGCTAGCCCCCAAATTCGTCATCCTCCGGTCGTCTGCAAGACGATCCGGGGGACCCAAGCTGAATCGCCAAATATGGTGAGCCCGCTTGGGCCCCCCGGATCAGCCTTCGGCTGCCCGGAG
>JBEBYB010000084.1:0-11720 GCA_040391295.1 Phenylobacterium sp.
GTGCTGCGCGACGCCTTGGTCGCCGAGGGCGTCAAGGGCGACAACGGCGGCGATCCGCTGATCGCCTTCGCGGTGAAGGCCAATTCGAACCTGGCGGTGCTGAGAACCCTGGCCCGCCTGGGCGCCGGCGCCGACACGGTGTCGGAGGGCGAAATCCGCCGCGCGCTCGCCGCCGGCGTCCCGCCCGACAAAATCGTCTTTTCCGGGGTCGGCAAGACCGCCGAGGAACTGGCCTTCGCCCTGAAGGCCGGCGTCGCCGAGATCAACGTCGAGTCCGAACCGGAAATGCGGCTGGCCAGCCAGGTCGCCCAGTCGCTGGGAACCCGCGCCACCATCGCCATCCGCGTGAACCCCGACGTCTCGGCCGGCGGCCACGCCAAGATCGCCACCGGCAAGGAAGACAACAAGTTCGGCGTCTCGTTCACCGAGGCTGAACGCCTCTACGCCAACGCCTCCAACGACGCGGGCCTCAACCCGGTCGGCGTCACCTGCCACATCGGCAGCCAGATCACCGACCTGGCCCCCATGGCGGCGGCCTTCTCCAAGATGCGCGGCCTGGTCGAGCGCCTGCGCGGCGAGGGATTGTCGGTCCAGCGGCTCGACCTCGGCGGCGGCCTGGGCGTGCCCTATTTCAACCAGCCGACTCCGCCCTCGCCCGCCGACTATGCGCGCATGATCGCCAAGACCATGAACGGGCTGGACATCGCCTACGCCTTTGAGCCCGGCCGGATGATCGCCGCCAACGCCGGCGTGCTGCTTGCGCGGGTGCAGCACATCCACGAGCGGCCCGGCGGTCGCAAGTTCGTGGTGCTGGACGCGGCCATGAACGACCTGATCCGGCCAGCCATGTACGACGCCTATCACGAGATCGTCCCGCTGAAGCCGCGCGCCGGCGGGCCCGTGGTCTATGACGTCGTCGGCCCGATCTGCGAGACCGGCGACACCTTCACCCGCGAACGCGCCCTGCCGCCGCTGGAGGCTGGCGACCTGATCGCCTTCCTCAGCGCCGGCGCCTACGGCGCGGTGATGTCGAGCGAATACAACAGCCGCCTGCTGGTCCCGGAGGTCCTGGTGAAGGGCGATGACTACGCCGTCGTCCGTCCGCGTCCGACCTATGAGGACATGTTGGCCAAGGAAGCCCCCGCGCCCTGGCAATGAAGTCCTTCGCCCTGCAGCGTTAATCCTAAACTCTTCTTGCACACTAGCTGCCCCATAGTCTGGACGAGCAGTGGAGACGACCAAGGTGCAAGGATTGCAGGGTTTGCAGGGTTTGACCTGGGGCGAGATGCTCGACGACGGGCTGCCCGGTTCGACCCTGGAGGTCAGCAAGCGTAGCTGGCGCAACCGGCTGTTCGGCTCCAGCCTGGCGGCCACCCTGCTGCTGATCGGCTTCGGAATTCCGGCCGCCTGCGTCTGGATTCTGGTCAACATCGCGCTCGAAGCCTTGCTGGTCTTCGCCCGGGCGCGATATGCGCGTCTGGGGCGGCGCCCGCCGGCGGCTGAACGGCTCGCGCCGATCCTGGCGTTCAGCGCCGTGTGGACGACCATGGCCGGCGCCTGCCTGTTCTACGGCGCGCCGCCCTTGCAGATTGCGGGTTTGGCGATCCTCCTGGCCCTGTTGATCGCATCGCTCAAATACGCCGCGCTCAGTTGGGCGGGGTTCGTGTTCCTCGCGCCCGCGCCATTCTTAGCTCTGGCGCTCGCGCCGATCCTGCTGACCGACTTCCGCGGCCGGGAGCTGCTTCTGATCCTCCTGCCCTTGCTCGGCCTGGGCGGCGTCATCGCCAATGTCGCGCACACGATCCGGCGCAACGCCCGAGCCCTGGAGGCGGCGCGAGCCGAAGCACTGGACGCCAGCCGCGCCAAATCGGCCTTCCTGGCAATGATGAGCCACGAACTACGCACTCCGATGAACGGCGTGCTGGGCATGGCGCACGCCCTGGCCGCCACCCAGCTCACACCCCAGCAGGCCAGCTACCTGGACATGATCGCGCAGTCGGGAGACGGCCTGATGGCCGTCCTCAACGACATCCTCGACCTGTCAAAGATCGAGGCCGGCAAGCTGGAGCTCGAAGCCGTCAGCTTCGACGTCGACAAGCTGGGCCGCCAGATCTTCGTGATGTGGAGCGAGACCGCCCGGCTGAAGGGTGTGGAACTCGTCCTGGAGATAGATCCCGACACGCCCGCCTGGTTGGTCGGCGACCCGGTGCGGGTGCGCCAGATTCTGCTCAATCTGATCTCCAACGCCCTGAAATTCACCGAGCAAGGCGAGGTCGCCGTCCGCATTTCGCCGCTCGCGTCCCGCGGCGTCGAGATCCTGGTGACCGACACCGGCATCGGCATGCGTCAGGATCAACAGGCGAAGCTATTCCAGGCCTTCTCCCAGGCTGAGGCCTCCACCACGCGCCGCTTTGGCGGCACCGGGCTGGGACTATCCATCTGCCGCCAACTCGCCGAGATGATGGATGGGGACATCTCGGTGACCAGCGAGCCGGGAAGCGGCTCGACCTTCCGGGTGGCCCTGCCTCTGCCGACCGGGCAGCCCCCGCTCGAGGCCGAGGCCGAGAGCGAGATCGTCAGTCTCGAAGGCCGCCAGATTCTCGTGGTCGACGACAACATGGTCAATCAAGCGGTCGCCAAGGCGATCCTGGAGGCCGCCGGCGCCGTAGTCACCCTGGCGGGCGATGGACTCGAGGGCCTCGACAAGCTCCGCGCCGGAGACTTCGGCGTCGTGCTGATGGACGTTCACATGCCGCGCATGGACGGGATCGAGGCCCTGGCCCGCATCCGCGCCGGCGAGGCGGGACGCTCCGACATTCCGGTGATCGCCCTGACCGCCGACGCCATGTCCGGCGAAGGCGAGCGCCTGATCCGGTTGGGCTTCGACGAGGCTCAACCCAAGCCGATTCAGCCGGCCGAGCTGCTCTACGCCGTTGCGGCCTGGTGTCGGCACGAGCCGTCGGCGCGGCTGTCGGCTTAGTCCAAGGCCCCGATATAGGGCAGGCCGCGCATCGCGCCGGCCGCGTCCATGCCGTAGCCGACCAGGAACCGGGCCGGCGCCTGCCAGGCCACGAAGTCGGGCACGATGGCGCGCGGGGTCGGCCAGGGCTTTGAGGCGAACACGGCCGTCAGGACCCGGCCGGCGCCGGCGTCGCGCACCAGGCGTTGGGCTTCCGAGAGCGACAGGCCGGTGTCGATGACGTCGTCGATGATCAAGGCCGTGCGGCCCGACAGCGGCCTTTGCAGGTCGGCGCGCACCTCGCACCGCCCAAGACTCGCACGCTCGTCCCCGTAGGAGGCGAGCCAGAGCGCGTCGAAGCGGACGTGACGCCCAGCCCGCGACAAGGCTCGGGTGAGGTCCGAGGCGAACCACAGCCCCCCGGTCAGCAGACAGACCGCGACCGTGTCGTCGTCGATGCGCGGGGCGATCTCGCGGGCCAACGCCTCCACACGCTCGGCGACTTGCGCCTCCGAGAGCAGCACGACGGGTTCACGGTCCGCGGGAGCTTCAGTCATGTGCGACCAGGGCGTCGGGCGTGCCCGCCGCCAACGGCTGGGCCTCGGTCGGGGGCGGGGTCGGGGCGCTGGTGGCCGGCCGCAGGACAGGCCCGGCGGCTTGGGCAGGCGCAGGATCGCTCTGCCGGACCTTCAGGTTCACCGGCTCGTGGGGCGCGAAGGCGACCTCAAGTTCCCGAGCAACGGCCGGCGGGTCGAGCAGGGCGATGGCGAAGTGACGGGTCTCTCCCGACGGAATCTTGGCGTCGGCCGGCCGGGCGATCTTGGTGGCCACGGCCTTGCCGTTCGCGTCCAGCAGACTGATACGCAGGGCCGGCGACACCACCGGCCGGTCCTCGATATTGCGGATCATCCCGGAGACGGCGAGCGCGGCGTGGCCGTCCTGCAAGGCGCGCTCGAACCGCACGCCCTCGATGACCAGGCCCAAACTGTTCACCGGCAGGCCGACGCCGGCATAGGCGCTGGCCGTCCGCGGCCACAGGCGCACGACATCGACCCTGAAAATGACGGCGATCGCAATCAGCACCGCCAGCACGCCGGCCATACCGGCCCAGATCACCCCGGCGGTCGCGGCCTCGCGCACCTTGCGGTCGGTGTCGGCCCTGGCGCGGAACACCTTCGGCAGGTCTTCGCCCGGCAGATCCTGGATCGCCCGGTCATCTGGGACGTCGGCGGACGGTTCGGGCGAAACCGCTTCCCGCGCCTCGGTTTTCTCAAGCTCGGGGGGCGCCAGTTCGGGGGTCGCGGTCCATCGGCCGCCGCAGTTGGCGCACTTCACAGCGCGGCCTTCCGTGGGGATCTTGGAATCATCCACGAAATAGCTGGTGGCGCACTCTGGACAGGTCAGTATCATGACGGCCGAATCGGACGCTCCAGCAACCTCATCCGAGGTCGCCGATTTCGGCCCCCATGTCCAGAAACCCGAACGCCACAGGCGCCTCCGACGCCGATCACGCTGTTGTCCGCTTCGATGATGTTTCGATGCGCTATGGTCGTGCCCCCGAGACTCTGAAGGATCTTACCTTCACTCTCGCGCCTGGGTCTTTCCACTTCGTGACCGGGGCGTCGGGAGCAGGCAAAACATCGCTGCTGAAACTGCTGTTCCTGGCTGCAAAGCCCTCGAAGGGACTCATGCACCTGTTTGGCCAGGACGTCTCCACCGTCGCGCGCGAGGACCAGCCCTTCCTGCGTCGTCGCATCGGCGTGGTCTATCAGGAGTTCAAGCTGCTGGAGCATATGTCGGTGTTCGACAACACCGCCCTGCCCCTGCGGATCGAGGGGCGCAAGCCCGACAGCTATCGCGGCGACGTGGCCGAACTTCTGGCCTGGGTGGGGCTGAAGCATCGGATGCACGCCATGCCCGCCACCCTGGCCGGGGGTGAGAAGCAACGTCTGGCTATCGCGCGCGCGGTCGTCAACCGCCCCGAAATCCTGCTGGCCGACGAGCCGACCGGCAATGTCGATCCGGAGATGGGCCTGCGGATCCTGAAGCTGTTCGTCGAACTCAACCGCCTGGGCACAACCGTGCTGTTCGCGACCCATGACGAGGACCTGGTCGCCCGGTCGGGCATGCCCGTTCTGCATCTGGAGAACGGCCGACTGACGGCGCATGGTGCGCTGCGATGAGCGACTTCGACGTTGGCCGCTGGCGTCCCGCGCCTTTCCTGCCCGAAGCCGATTCCCGCGACGGTTCGCTGACCTTCGTGGTCGCGACCCTGTGCTTCCTGGCCTGCCTCACCCTGCTCGCGGTGCTGGCGACCAACCGCGCCTCGCGCGACTGGACCAGTCAGCTCGACGGCCAGGCTACCATCATCGTCCGCCCCAAGGCCAATGAAACGCCCGACGGCGCAGCCGCCCGCGCGGCCGAGACCCTGGCCGGCGTGCCGGGCGTCGCCGAAGCCCGCGCGCTGGAAAAGGAAAAGGCCGAGGCCTTGATCGCACCGTGGCTCGGCGACGCCGACCTCTCCGACCTGCCCGTGCCACGGCTCGTCGCGGTCCAACTCACCAGGAATTCGCCAGCCGACGCCGCCGCCCTCGACCGCGCGCTCAAGGCCCAGGGCCTGGACGCCGTCGTCGACGACCACTCGGTCTGGATGGCCGATATCCAGCACGCCGCCCAGGTCGCCCGCTGGATCGGCCTGGCGGTCTTTGGCCTGATCGCCGCCGCCGCCGCCGCGGTCGTCGCCTTCGCGACCCGGGCCGGCCTCGCCGCCCGACGCGAAGTCGTCGAGGTCCTGCATCTCTCCGGCGCGGAGGACGGCTTCATCGCCGGCCTGTTCCAACTGCGGTTTGCGAAGATGGCGGCCATCGCGGGCTTGTTCGGCGCCGGCGCGGCGGCGATCATGGGGGCTGTTCTGCGCCTGGCGGGGGGAGGCCAAGGTTTGACACCGGTTCTGCCAATCACCTGGCTCGACCTGCTGGCGGTGCTGCCCGCGCCGCTGGCCGCCGGCGCCGTGGCGGCCCTGGCCGCGCGCCTCACCGCCCAAGCCATGATCCGAGATCTCGCATGAGAGGCCTCACCGCCCTGCTGGTGCTCGTCGTGATCTGGGCCTCGGGCCTGCTGGCCTTCGCCGCCCGCGTCGACCGCTCGACGCCGGCGCCCGAGCCGCAGGCGGCGGACGGAATCGTCGCCCTGACCGGCGCCGGCTCCAACGCCCGTATCGGGGCGGCCATGGAATTGCTGGAAGACGGCAAGGCCCAGCGCATGCTGGTCTCCGGCGTCAACCGCGAGGCGTCGCGCGAAGACATCCGCACCGTCAGCCGGGCGGTCCGACGGCTCTACGACTGCTGCGTGGACCTGGGCTTCGACGCCGCCAACACGGTCGGAAACGCCCGCGAGACCCAGGAATGGGCCCGCGCCATGGGCTTCGACAGCATCATCGTGGTCACCGCCGACTATCATATGCCCCGCGCCATGCTGGAGCTGCGCGGGGCGATGCCGGACGTCGAACTGACCCCCTACCCCGCCATCACGCCGGTCCTGAAGGCCAATCGCTGGTGGCGCACCAGCGGCGGCGCGCGCTTGATGGTGACGGAATACAGCAAGTATCTGGCGATCCTGGGCCGCGAAGCCATCCTGAGCCTGGGGCCGCGCGCCGACGCCGAACCGCCGACACCAAAAAAAGGCTGACCTGCTTGATCGCCCTGCGCTCCTTCATCTTCGTGGCCCTGTTCTATGTGTGGTCGGTCATGGTCGCCGTCGGCCTCTCGCCGTTCCTGCTGGGTCCGAGGTCCTGGGCCATGGAGCTGATGCGCGTCTGGGCTCGCGGGATCATCTGGCTGTTGCGAGTGGTCTGCGACATCAAGGTCGAGGTCCGCGGCAAGGAGCACATGCCCACCGGCGCGGCCCTGGTGGCGCCCAAGCATCAATGCATGTTCGACGTCTTCGCCCAGTTCGCCTGGCTGCCCGACGCCTCCTTCGTGATGAAGAAGGAGCTCACCTGGATCCCGTTCTTCAGCTGGTGGGGAATGCGGGCCAAGATGATCGTCGTGGATCGCGCCGGCCATTCGACGGCGCTACGCAAGCTGGTCCGCGATTCAAAGGATCGCTTCGCCGACCATCGCCAGTTGCTGATCTTCCCCGAGGGCACGCGCACCGAGCCGGGCGAGCCGGCCGACTACAAGCCGGGCATCGCGGCGCTCTATCGGGAAATCGACGTCCCCGTGCATCCGGTGGCGACCAATTCGGGGGTCCACTGGCCCAAGCACGGTTTCATGCGCAAGCCGGGCACCATCGTCTTCGAGTATCTTGAGCCGATCGCGCCGGGCCTGAAACGGGCCGAGTTCATGCGCCTGTTGCAGGATCGCATCGAGACGGCGTCCACCAAGCTGCTGACGCTGTAGCGCCGAGCCTATTTCGCGACCAATTCCAGCCCCTCGACCATGGTCAGCAGCTTTTCCATGGCGTGATCGCGCACGCCCTCCTGGCGCAGGTGCATGACCAAGTCGCCGAGATATTCGACATTGCGCCCCGACAGGCCGGTGGCGCCGGCGATTAGCTCGGCCTGCCGGTCCAGCGACAGCGCGCCGGCCCACTGCGGATGGTGGGTGTCGGACAAGAAGACCAAGGTCTCGATCCGGCGGCCATCGGCAAGCCGCACAAGGGCGCTCGCCTCGACGTAGGTTTCCGTGGGCTGTTCGCGCTCACGCAGATAGGCGTAGACTTCCGGCCAAAGGTCTTCGGATACGCGATAGGCGGCCCCTCGCACGGCGCCGCCCGGCGCCAGGCCGAGAACCAGTCCAGGCCGCTCATAGGTGCCGCGATGGTGCACGGAATAGATGCAGAAGGCCCGCCGCCGCCCGTGTAAGGTGGCCGCCTGACGCTCCAGGAATTCAAACCCCGGCCGCCACATCAGCGACCCATAACCGAAAACCCAACGCTCAACAGACATGGCCCGCCGCACAAAAACCGATCCGCCAGCCTCTCCTGTGCCTGATACGGCGAGCCCTCGCAAACGCCGACGGTGGGGCTTGTTCATCCCGTTCATCATCGCCGGGGTGGCGGTGATCGCCTGGACCGGCGTCTGGATCTATGCGCACGCGGAAGCGGGCCGGCAGATCGACGCCGGGGCCGAGCGGCTGCGATCAGCCGGCTACCAGATCTCGTGGACCCAGCGACGGATCACCGGCTATCCGTTCCGGCTCAACATCACCCTGACCAATCCGACCATCCGCGAGCCCTCGGGCTGGGCGCTCGCCGCGCCGCGCCTGGAGACCCAGGCCTATCTGCACGGGCTCGACACCTGGGTGATCGCAGCGCCGGTCGGCCTGACCTTCACCCGGCCGCGCGGCGGGGCGGTCAGCGTCACCGGCGACATCATTCACGCCAGTATTTCCGAAGTGAACACCGCCCTGCCGAACTTCTCGTTCGAAGGGACCAAGCTCACCTTCGCCCCGGCCGCCGGGGCCAACCCCTTCTCCCTGCAGTCCGCAGCCAAGGTGCAGATGCACCTGCGTCGCGGGCCTGACGACCAGGCCGCGGTGATGCTCAGGGTCGATGAGGGCAAGGCACAGCTTTCAGGCCTGTTCGCACGGATGGCCGGCGACAAGCCGATCTCGATCATCCTGGATTCCACGCTGTCCAACATCAGCGCCATGAAGGGCGACAGCTGGCCGCAGATGGTCCGCAACTGGGTCGCCGCCGGGGGGCGCATGACGGTCCGCGAGGCCGGCGTCACCGCCGGCGACGTGATGATCGGGTCGAACAGCGGCATCCTCAGCGTGGCCCGCGACGGCCGGCTGAGCGGGCGCCTGGACGTCAATCTGCGCGACGCTCCCAAGGCGATCGGCGCCCTGGTCGACACCGGCGTCATCCGTCAGCAAGCCGGCGTCGCCGCCGCCATGGTCGCCGCCGCGCGGCAAGGATCGGGGAACGTCGCCCAGGCCAACATCAACTTCGAGGCCGGCCAAACCACCCTGGGTCCCGTGGCTATCGGACCGGCGCCGGAGGTCTATTAGCGACCGACCCGCGTCCAATCGACTTTCGCCGCACGACAGGGCGGCGCAAGCGGTTTCCGATGCAACTTTCTTGCGGCGACGGCGCCTATTGCGCCCCTCGCCGCAATGACCTATGCGCCAAACCTTCGTTTTCGGGGGACAAAATGGCGAAGGCTGATCCCAAGACCGCCACGCCGAGCCTGGACGCGGTCCGGACCCGTATCGACGCGATCGATGCTCAGCTTCTGGCGCTTGTCGACGAGCGCGCAGGCCTCGCTATCCAGGTCGCTGCGGCCAAGGCGGCGGCGGGCGACGGCGCGAAATTCGCCCTGCGCCCCGGCCGCGAGGCCCAGGTGGTTCGCGCCCTGCTCGACAAACCCCGCAACGCCGCGCGCCCCAGCCTGGTGGTGCGGATCTGGCGTGAACTGATCGGCGACAGCCTTTCGCGCCAGGGCGCTTTTCATCTGAACGTCTTCGGCGGCCGCGATTCCGGGCGGGCCGTCGAGGGCGCGCGCCTGCGCTTCGGCGCCGCCCCGACCCTGCGCCAGGTCGCCAAGGCTGAGGACGCCCTGGCCGCGGCCAAGACGCCCGGCGGCGTCGCCATCCTGGCCCTGGCCTCCGACACGCCCTGGTGGGGCCGCTTGCTGGCTGAGCCGAAGCTGAAGGTGTTCGCCGCCCTGCCCTGCCTGGCCGCCTGGGGTCCGCTATCAGCCCTGGCCGTGGCTGACGTCGATGTCGAACCGACCGGATCGGACCGGACCTATTGGGTCACCGACGCCGCCGGTTCGGCCCAGTCCATCGAAGACGCGCTCGGCCGCGACGGCGTCGCCGGCGATCTGATCGCCGAGGCCGGCGGACTGAAGCTGTTCGCCCTCCTGGGCTTCTACCAGGCCGACGACGAGCGGTTGGCGCGCGCGCCGGGCCGGCTCACCGGCGTCATCGGTGCTGCGCCAGCACAGCTGGACGTGTAAGGACAAGCCGTCCTCCCCGTCACGACCGGCCTTCCGACCCCATGTCCGATATCGTTCTCGACCGCGCCGCCGCTTCCCGTCCGACGCCCAAGCCAGGCATCATGGACATCGCCCCCTATGTGCCGGGCAAGTCCAAGATCGACGGCGTCGAGCATCCGCTGAAGCTGTCGGCCAACGAGAACATCCTGGGCTCCAGCCCAGCCGCCCGCGAGGCGTTCTCCACCGCCTTCGACCAGTTGCAGATGTACCCCGACGGCCGCAC
Source organism: Phenylobacterium sp. (assembly GCA_040391295.1). Classification (GTDB taxonomy): domain Bacteria; phylum Pseudomonadota; class Alphaproteobacteria; order Caulobacterales; family Caulobacteraceae; genus Phenylobacterium. The sequence goes on from JBEBYB010000084.1 coordinate 10,186, forward strand.
CACCGCCCTGCGCGAGGCGCTGGCGGCCAAGTACGGCCTGGAGCCTGAGCGCCTGCTGTTCGGCTGCGGCTCCGACGAGATTTTCCAGCTGCTGAACCAGACCTTCCTCGAACCCGGCGACAACATCGTCCAGGGCGAGTTCGGCTTCGGCGCCTACGCCATCGGCGCGCGCGCCTGCCAGGCGGAAGTCCGGATGGCCCGCGAACCTAATTACCGCGTCGATGTCGACGAACTGCTGAAGCTGGTCGACGCCCGCACCCGCATCGTCTTCGTCGCCAATCCCGCCAACCCGACCGGCACCTGGAATTCCGCCGCCGAGATCCGCCGGCTGCACGCGGCCCTGCCGCCCAGCGTCGTGCTCTGCCTCGACGGCGCCTATGCCGAGTTCTGCCACGACCCGGCCTATGAGGACGGCATGTCGATGGTGCGCGAGTTCGACAATGTCGTGGTCACCCGCACCTTCTCCAAGCTGCATGGGCTGGCCGCCCTGCGCGTCGGCTGGGCCTATATGCCTGAGGAGATGGCCGGCGCCATCGACCGCATCCGCCTGCCCTTCAACGTCAATATCCCAGCCCAGCTGGCCGCCGTCGCGGCCCTGGCCGACGACGCGTTCCAAGCGCGATCCCTGGCCCTGGTCGATCAGTGGCGGCCGTGGCTGATCCAGCAACTCGGCGGTCTCGGCCTCGAGCCCCTGCCGTCGGCGGCCAATTTCGTACTGGTCGGCTTCCCGACCACGCCTGGCAAGACCGCCAAGGAGGCCGACGCCTTCCTGAGCGCGCGCGGCCTGATCGTCCGCTACGTGGCGGGCTACGGCCTGCCCAACCATCTACGCATCACCATCGGCCTGGAAGAGCACAACCGGGCCGTGGTCGAGGCGCTGCAAGACTTCATGAAGGGTGAACCGGCGTGAGCGTGATCTATCCTCGGATGGCGGTGATCGGCTGCGGGCTGATCGGCTCCTCGGTGATCCGGGCGGCGCGTGAGGCCGGGGTGGTCGGGGTCGTGGCCGTCGCCGACGCGAGCGAAGCGCACCGCAATCGCATCATCGAACTCGGCTACGCCGACGAGGTCACGGCTGACATCGCGCAGGCGGTAGAGGACGCCGACCTGGTGGTGCTGGCCGTGCCGGTGCTGGCCATGGGCGAGGCCGCCAAGGCCGCCGCCGCGGCCCTGAAGCCAGGCGCCACCGTGACCGACGTCGGCTCGGTGAAGGGCTCGGTCGCCGACGCCCTGGCCGCCGCCTTGCCGGACAGCGTGTTCATCATTCCCGGCCACCCGATCGCCGGCACCGAGCATTCGGGTCCCGACGCGGGCCTGGCCGAACTGTTCCAGAACCGTTGGGTGATCCTGACCCCGCAGGCGCGTACCGACGAGCCCTACGTCGAGGCGGTCGGCACACTGTCGGAGTTCTGGCGCGCGCTGGGCGCCAATGTCGACCAGATGGACGATCGCCACCACGACCTGGTGCTGGCCGTCACCAGCCACCTGCCCCACCTGATCGCCTACAACATCGTCGGCACCGCCGCCGACATGGA
>JBEBYB010000085.1:0-11691 GCA_040391295.1 Phenylobacterium sp.
TCACCAACATCAACACCGGGACGCTAGTCCTCGGCGCCGGCGGGACGACCGGCTCCATCGCCAGCCAGACGGTCAACAACTTCGGCGTTCTGGGCTTCGACCGCGCCGACGCCCTGACCTATGGCGGCGTCATCTCGCAGTCCGGCTCGGTCGAGCAACTCGGCGCCGGCAAGACGACCCTCACCGGGACCAATATCTACACCGGCGGCACGACGATCCGCGCCGGCACGCTGGAGCTGGGCTCGGGCGGCGCCACGGGCTCGATCACGGGCGATGTCGCGAACGACGGCGTCTTCATCTTCAACCGGACCAACACCTATGCCTTCGCCGGGCTGGTGTCGGGTTCCGGCAGGCTACGCCAGACCGGTTCCGGCGTGACGGTGCTGTCCGCCGCGAACAGTTATCTGGGCGCGACCGACGTCCTGGCCGGGACGTTGCGGGTGAACGGCGACCAGTCGGCGGCCACGGGTCTGACGACGGTCTACAACGGCGCGACGCTTGGCGGGGCGGGCACGATCGGCGGCGACGTGGTGGTGCAGAGCGGCGGCGCGATCTCGCCTGGCAACAGCCCCGGCACGCTGACCGTCAACGGCGACCTGGTGCTGACCGGCGGCTCGGTGCTGGACATGGAGTTCGGCCAGGCGAACGTGGTCGGCGGGCCGCTCAACGACCTGATCGTGGTGAACGGCGACCTCACCCTCGACGGCGTGATCAACGTCACCGCGCCGATCGGCGGCGTGTTCACCGCCGGCGTCTATCGGGTGATCGACTACACGGGCAGCCTGACCAACAACACGCTGAGCGTCGGAACCCTGCCGGGCGGCGCGAGCGCCACCGTCCAGACCTCCGTCGGCGGACAGGTGAACCTGGTCAACAACGCGGGGCAGACGCTTTATTTCTGGGACGGTCCGACGGGCGGCAAGAACGACAGCGTCATCACGGGCGGGACCGGGACCTGGCGTTTGGGCGGCGGCGCCAACGAATGGGCTGATGTCGCAGGCTCGGCGAACAGCGACTTTGCGACCGACGCCTTCGCGGTGTTCCAGGGGGCTGCTGGGGCGGTGACTGTGGACAACATCGGCGGCGCGGTCGGGGTCTCCGGGATCCAGTTCGCCGTCGACGGCTATGTCTTGGGCGGCGACGCCTTGGCGCTGACCGCGGCGCAGACGCCGATCCGGGTTGGCGACCTCACGCCTGCGGGCGCGGGCATGACCGCGACGATCAACTCCATCCTCTCGGGCGCCGGGCGCCTGGTCAAGGTCGACGCCGGGACCCTGGTGCTCACCGGGATCAACACCTACACCGGCGGCACGCTGGTCAACGAAGGCGTGCTGCAGATTTCGCAGGAAACCAGCCTCGGCGCGGGCGGGCTCACGCTGGACGGCGGGACTCTGCGGATCGGCTCGGGCGGCCTCGGGCGAGGGATAACGCTGGGCGCATCCGGGGGCACGATCACACCCAGCGTGAGCTCGACGGTCTCGGGCGTCGTCACGGGCGTCGGCAAGCTCACCAAGGGCGGGGCGGAGATCCTTCGCCTGACCGGGGCCAACACCTATTCCGGCGGCACGACGATTTCGGACGGGGCGCTGAGCCTCGGCGACGGGGTCGCGGCGGGTTCGATCACGGGCGACGTCCTCAATAACGCGCAGCTGATCTTCAACAGCCCCGGGGTTCAGACCTTCGACGGCGTCATCTCCGGCAGCGGCCAGGTGCTCAAGTCTGGCGCAGGCACGGAGATCCTCACGGGGGCCAACACCTATGCCGGCGCCACAATGGTGGCGGCCGGGACGCTGCTGATCAACGGCGACCAATCGACCGCGAGCGGCCTGACCACCGTATCGGCCGGGACGCTTGGGGGATCGGGCGCCATCGGCGGTGACGTCACGGTCGCCGCCGGGGCCGCGCTCGCCCCCGGCGGCGCGGCCGGCGCGCCGGGCACGCTGACCATCAAGGGTGATCTCGCCCTGGCGGGCGCCACGACCATCCTGAACTACGAATTTGGCCAGGCCAACCTGCCGGGCGGAACGTTCAACGACCTGATCAAGGTCGGCGGCGACGCCTCGCTCGGCGGGGCGACGATCAACGTGGCGTCCAGCGCCCCGAGCTTCGGCCCCGGCCTCTATCAGGTGATCGATTACACCGGGACCCGGACCGGCTCCCTGACCCTGGGCGCCCAGCCGGCGGGCGCGAGCTTCTCCGTGCAGACCTCGGTCGACAAGCAGGTGAACCTCGTTAACACCGCCGGCCTGAGCCTCAACATCTGGGACGGCGATGTCGGCGGGCGCAACGACAGCGATATCGCCGGCGGCGTCGGAACCTGGCAAGGCGGGAGCGGCAACGACAACTGGACGCTCGCCGACGGCTCGGTCAACGCGCAGTTCGCCGACAGCTCCTTCGCCGTCTTCACGAAGACCGGGGGCGTCGTGACGGTCGACGCCAGTTCCAGCGGTCCGATCAATGTCTCGGGCATGCAGTTCGCGGCCACCGGCTACGAGCTGACAGGCGAGCAGATCAACCTGACGGCGCCGGAGTCGAACATCTGGGTCGGCGACGGCACGTCCAACAGCGCGACCATCGCCGCGGTCATCAAAGCCAATCTCGGCGGCGCCGGCGGGCTGGTCAAAACCGACGCCGGAACGCTTCACCTCTTCGGCGCCAATTTCTACGCTGGCGAAACCAAGGTTGACGGCGGGACGCTGGAGATCGGCGGCGACCAGTCCGGCGCAACAGGCGCGACCTTCGTCAACAGCGGCGGGGTGCTGACGGGCGACGGGATTGTCGGCGGCGATGTGACGGTGGGGGCCGGGGGAACACTGGCGCCTGGCTCTGCTTACGGGCGGCTGACCATCAACGGCGACCTGATCCTGACCGCCGACGCCGCTCTGGCCATGGAACTGGGGCAGGCGGGTACGCCCGGCGGGGCGTTGAACGACCTGATCGTGGTTGGCGGCGACCTTACCCTGGATGGTGTTCTGAAGGTCACCGAGAGCGCCGGCGGAGCGTTCGGCCCCGGCGTCTACCGGCTGATCGACTACACGGGCGCGCTGACCGACAACACGCTGGACATCGGCTCGCTGCCCTCGGACTACGGGACGGTCCAGACCTCGATCGCTCGGCAGGTGAACCTGGTCGTCAGCGCGACTCCGCCGGGCGGAGTCGGCCCGGGACCTGGCGGGCCGGGACCGGGGGGGCCTGGCGGACCCGGCGGCCCGACGACGCCGGCCTCGCTTTACAATTTCTGGGACGGCGACGGCGGCGCAGCTGGCGACAGAGTCGTGAGCGGAGGCGACGGGATCTGGCGGGCGTCGCCGACGAACTGGACGACCTCGACCGGAGAGGCCAACGACGCCTTCACCCCAGCCAGCTTTGCGGTCTTCGCGGCGCAGGCGGGCACGGTCACGGTGGACGGCTCCGAAGGAGCGATCCGCGTCAGCGGCATGCAGTTCGCCTCGGACGGCTATCAGTTGATGGGTGACGCGATTGCGCTGGAAGCTGGCGAAGCCATCGTGCGCGTGGGTGACGGGACGGTCGCGGGCGGGGCCTTCTCAGCGACGATCGACTCAAAGCTCACCGGCGCGGGCCAACTGCACAAGACCGACGCGGGTACGCTGATCCTGACCGGCGACAGCGACTATGCCGGCGGCACGCGTGTCAGCGGCGGAACCTTGCAGCTCGGCGACGGCGGGAAGGGCGGTTCGATCCGGGGCGACGTCCAGAACGACGCTCGCCTGGTCTTCAACCGCGCCGACGATCTGGCCTTCGACGGCGTCATCGGCGGCGGCGGCGTGATCGCCCAGATCGGCTCAGGCGCGACCACGCTAAGCGGCGACAGCTCCGGATTCGGCGGCCGCTCCGAGGTCCGTGAAGGAACCCTGGCGGTGGAAGGCAAGCTCGGCGGCGCAGTCGAGGTGTTCGACGGAGGGCGCCTGACCGGGCACGGACAGGTCGGGTCGTTGGTCAACCAGGCCGGCGGGGTCGTTGCGCCCGGCGGCTTCGGCGCCCTTACGGTGGCCGGCGACTATGAGGGGCGCGGCGGGACCCTGCAGATCGGGGCCGCGCTCGGCGGCGACGACTCCAAGACCGACCGTCTGCTGGTTCGCGGGGCCACGTCCGGCTCGACCCTCGTGGAGGTCGCCAATGTCGGCGGCCTTGGTGCGCGGACTTCGAACGGCATCCTGGTCATCGACGTCGAGGGCGCTTCGGACGGGGTCTTCACCCTCGCCAGGGGCGACTTCCGCCTGGGCGGCGAGAATGCGCTTGTCGCAGGGGCCTATGCCTATGTCCTGCGTCAGGACGCCCAAGGCGGCGACTGGAAACTGCGTTCGAGCGTGAACGAGACGGCCGGTCCGCCACGACCGGCCGACCCGGACCAGCCGCCGGCCGGTGAGCCGGGCGCACCGGTCGACGGCCAGCCCCAGGTCACGCTCTATCAGCCGGGCGCGCCGGTCTACGAGGCTTACGCCCAGACCATCCAGGCTCTCAACGGCCTCTCGACCATGCGCCAGCGGGTTGGCGCGCGGCAATGGTCCGGCGAACAAGGCTCCGGCGTTTGGGGGCGGATCGAGGGTGGGCGGGTGAAGCTCGACCCGGCTGTCTCCACGACGCAGGCCACGCTCGAGACCGACCGTTGGAAGGTACAGTTCGGGATTGATCGGGCGCTCGCCGACGACGTGGTCGGCGGCCGTCTGGCCGGGGGCCTCACCGTCCAGTACGGGGAGGCGAGCACCTCGGTGAGGTCGCCCTTCGGCGGCGGCTCGCTTGACGCCAAGTCCATCGGCGTGGGTGCGACCCTGACCTGGACCAACGCGCAGGGCGCCTATGTGGACGCCCAGACCCAGGCAAGCTGGTTCGAGACCGACCTGCGCTCGAGCATCCTCGGCGATCGCGCCGAAGACGCCGATGGGGCGGGCTATTCGATCTCCCTCGAGGCGGGCAGGACCATGTCCGCGGCTGGGGCTCTCAGCCTCACGCCGCAGGTTCAGCTCACCTACGCCAAGGTGGACTTCGACAGCTTCGTCGACCCGCTGGGGGCGAGGGTGGCCGCCGATAACGGTGACAGCCTGCTGGCCCGCCTCGGCGTCGCGCTCGACCACGACTGGACGGTCACCAACTCGCGCGGAGAGGGCCGGGTCTACGGCCTCGTCAACCTCACCCACGAGTTCCTGGGCGGCTCGCAGGCGGATGTCTCGGGGACGCCGCTCGCCCATCGCGCCGAGCGCACCTGGGGCGGCCTGGCCGTGGGCGCGAGCTATGGTTGGGGCGCGGACCGCTACCTCGTTTATGGCGAGGCCGCCGCCGACACCCCGATCTCGGGCTTCGGCGACAGCTACGCGGTTTCTGGCACGGCGGGTTTCCGCATGCGGTTCTAGATGTGAGCTCTCAATAGGTTGTCCGTCCGACCCGGGCCGGGGAAGCTGTGGTTGCGAAACTCCAGCGTCTCAGGAGCGGGGCCGGCCGGTCTGGCGGATCGCTCGTCGCGGCCGCACACGCTCCATCGGCCTCTTCGTCGGGGGCGCGGCCCACGGTCGTCATATCTGCTATATGCAGGTTGATCAGGTGGCCGAACGTCCGAAGCCGGGCGATGCGGGACTTGGCTTCAGTCTGGCTGCGGTCGATCTGACGTTCTAGGTTGGTCGCCCATCGCTTGGCGGTCTCATGGCGGACGACGGTCTTGCTCAAGGTGCCGCTCTTACGTCGGGCTTGAACTCGCCAGGCGCCGAAACGTGGCGTAGAGCGTCGCCGGGCAGCGGGCGACCTTGCCGCTCCGAGGTGTTGAAAGTTGAAGAGAAGTCATTGAAAAGGCAACATCATCTTCTTAGCGTAGCGCCTATGATGGACTGGACGGATCGGCACTGCAGGGTGCTGCACCGGACGCTGTCGGCGCATGCGTTGCTTTACACGGAGATGCTGACCACGGGCGCGATCTTGCATGGCGATCGCGAGCGGCTGCTCGCCTACGACCCGGCCGAGCATCCGGTGGCCCTGCAGCTTGGCGGCTCCGATCCGGCCGATCTGGTGGCCGCGGCCCTGATCGGCGAGGCCGAGGGCTATGACGAGATCAATCTCAACGTCGGCTGTCCGTCCGACAGGGTGCAGAGCGGCCGGTTCGGCGCCTGCCTGATGCGCGAGCCGCAACTGGTGGCCGATTGCATGGCCGCCATGGGCGCGGCGGTGAAGGTTCCGGTGACGGTGAAATGCCGGATCGGGGTCGATGACCAGGAGCCGGCCGAGAGCCTTTTCCAACTGGTCGATCTCTGCGTCCAGGCTGGGGTGACCAGTTTCGTCGTCCATGCCCGCAAGGCCTGGCTGAAAGGCTTGTCGCCGAAGGAAAACCGCGACGTGCCGCCGCTCGACTATCCGCTGGTGCATCGGCTTAAGCGCGAGCGGCCGGGCCTGACCATCGTCATCAACGGCGGGATCGCCTCGTTGGACGAGACTGAAGCCCAACTGGAACATGTGGACGGAGTGATGCTGGGCCGGGCGGCCTACCACGAGCCGGCCATCCTCGGGCAGGTCGACCGCCGGGTGTTCGGCCAGGGCGAGGACATCGACGCCTTTCAGGCGGTCGAACTTTATCGGCCCTATGTGATGGGCCAGCTTGCCCGGGGCGTGCATCTGGCCGCTATGACCCGGCATATGCTGGGCCTGTTCCACGGCCTGCCCGGAGCCCGCAGCTGGCGGCGTATCCTCACCGTCGAAGGCGTGAAGGCCGGCGCGGGGATCGACGTGATCGACGCGGCGCTGGCGGCGGTGTCAGGGGCGCAGGATGAGCGACGTCTGCGTCGCCTCGAAGCTGGCGAGGCGGCCTAGATAGCTCATGCCGAGCAGCGAGCTTTCCAGCCCGTCCTCGATCACCAGGGCGTCCACATTGTCCAGGCGGGCGCCGGCCACCGAAACCCGGCCGAGCTTCACCGATGCGGCGCGGGTCTGGCCCGAGGCGGTCACGACCTTGTGGGTGTAGTCGAGCTTCTCGACGGCGATGCCCAGTCGCTGGGCGTCGGCGGGGGTCAGGGCGACGGCGCTGGCGCCGGTGTCGACCAGGAAGCGCACGCGTGAGCCGTTGACGTCGGCCTCGGCCCAATAGTGGCCGTCGCGGCCCTTGGCGATCGAGGCGGGTTGAACCATCGAGGCTTGCGGCGCGATCGCCACGGCGGCGCGTAGCTCGGGCGCCTGGTTGGCGTTCTTCAGCTTGGCCAGGGTTTCGCCCGCGCCCACCGCCGACACCGCGCCCAACAGGGCGACTACCGCCAATTTCAGCATCTCGACACCTCGCCGTCTCGGCGGCCGGGATCGTGGCTGGCCGCGCTAGGCGAGGAAACTAGGCGTGTCCCGTGTGTAAGCGGTGAATCAACAGCCTTGATGAAATCCTAACAAGCGCAACCGTTTAGGATCAGAACATCGCCAGTTTTTCAGGGCGGATGCGCTCACGGCGGCCTGCGAGTTCGCCCATGATCCGGGCGCGGTCGTCGTCGCTCAGCTTGGCCCAACCGGCGACTTCGGAGAGCTGTCGATAGCAGCCCATGCACAGGCCGCTCTCGCCGTCGATGACGCAGACCTTGATGCAAGGCGTCTTGATCGGGGCGGGCGGTCGTGGGGGCTGATCGGTCATGGCTAGGGGATAGCGTAGGTCACGGTCGCTTGGGCCGCCAGCCTGTCCGGTGTTTCGGTCCAGAGCCGAACGTCGCAGACCGCGTTGCGGCGGCCAAGGCGCAGCAACCGGCCCTCGGCATGAACATCGCCGGGTTTCGCGCCGCGCAGGAAGTTCATGACCAGCGAACTGGTGACCGCCATCAACTCCTCGCCCACATGGCAGAGCACCAGGGCGTAGGCGGCGGTGTCGGCGAGGCTCATCAGGGTCGGTCCCGAAACCAGGTTGCCGGGGCGCAACATTCCATCGCGATAGGGCAGGATGACGTGAACGCGTCCCGGCTCGGCCGCAGTGATCCTGGGGAACGCCTCTGCGGGGATTCCGGGGAAGGCGCTGAAAATCAGCGCGTTGACGCGGTCGGCGTCGAGTTTGAGTTCTGGGAACATGGCCAAGCTTTGCCGAGCCTATCGGTCATTACAAGATGTTTATGTTATCGAAGTAACATTCGCGCCGCATGACAGCATCGTAATGATTTTATACTTATTGTTGCCGGTAATTAATTTGAGTGACGTCGATTTCGCGAGCAGGTTCCCTCCATAAATTTCGAGGGAGGAACACCATGAAACTGATCGCTATCGCATTCGCCGCCACCGGTTTGCTCGCTGCGGCTGGGTCCGCCGCCGCGGCCGTCAGCGACGTCGAGTTCCTTAAGGCCAACCGCTGCCGCGGCCTGGCGGAGTCCGGCCTGACCCAAGTCGACACCGCCGCCATGGACGCCTTTATCAAGAGCGAACGTAGCGGGCGCGCGGGTCCGGTGCTGGAGCGCGGCAGGGCCGAATACGACAAGGCCAAGCGCGAAGCCAAGACCGACAGCGGCGACCGCAAGGCGCGGCTGACCACCGAGCTGAGCGGACCTTGCCAAGTCTACAAGAGCTGATTGCGCCAACCCCCGGTTCAGTCATCTTGACGGCGCGCCCGGCTCCCCCCGGGCGCGCATTTTTTGTGCGCTCGCCCGCAATGCGAGTGCTCGCGCGGAACTCACCTTGGCCGTAGGCTGTTTGAGTCGAAGTTGGTTGAAGCGGGGCATTGGTCGGCATGGACGTCTTGAGGCCGGGCGATACCTGCTGGCGAAAGGCGCGAGCTTCGCGCGCCGCCTTCCTCATCGACAACGAGGCCTATTACACGGCGGTCTTCGAGGCGCTGCGTAACGCGCGCCGTTCGGTGTTCCTGCTCGGTTGGGGTTTTGATCCGCGGGCCCGGCTGTTTCCCGATGGTTTCGACGGCCCGGACGATCCGGACGAGGTCGGCCGCATCCTGGTGGCGGTGTCGCGCGCGCGGCCGGACCTGGAGATCCGCCTGCTGATCTGGAAGTCGGCCCTGCCCATCGCCGCCAGTCAGGAGTTTTTCCCCCACCGGGCGCGGTCCTGGTTCAAGGACACGAACGTGCAGTTCGTGCTCGACGACCAGGTGCCGTTCGGCGCCTGTCATCATCAGAAGGTGCTGGTGATCGATGACGCCCTGGCCTTCTGCGGGGGCGGCGACATCAGCGTTGATCGTTGGGATACGCCGGGCCACCTGGAGCACGATCCGCGCCGGATCATGCCCGACCAGCAACACCATCCACCGCGCCATGAGGTGATGATGATGGTTGATGGCCAGGCCGCGCAGGCCCTGGGCGATCTCTCGCGGGAACGCTGGCGGCGCGCGACCCGCGAGGTGTTGCCGGCCCCGGAGGCCGTGCCGATCAACGATCCTTGGCCGGCCCATATCCCGGCGCAGCTCAAGGACGTCGATATTTCGATCCAGCGCACCGAGCCGGAGTGGGCCGGCCGCGAGGGGGTCACCGAAATCCGCAAGCTGATGATCGCCTCGATCATGGCGGCGCGGTCGACCATCTATCTGGAGAACCAGTACTTTACCTGCCCGCTGATCGCCGAGGCGGTCTCCAGGCGGCTCGGCGAGCCGGACGGCCCGGAGGTGGTGCTGATCTCCACCGGCCGGAGTCCGAGCTGGTTCGATCAACTGACCATGGACCGTGCGCGGTCGAACATGCTGTGGCGCCTGCGCGCCTCCGATGTCTTCGGGCGCTTCGGGGCCTGGTATCCGACCACGCCGGCCGGCACCAAGATCATCGTCCATTCGAAGGTCACGGTGATCGATGATCGTCTGGCGCGGGTGGGATCGGCCAATCTCAACAACCGGTCCGGCGGCTTTGACACCGAGGTCGAGCTTGGCGTGGAGGCGGCTTGTGAGGCTGACGAAACCGCGATCGGCGCGCTGCGTGATCGCCTGATCGGCCACTTCCTGGGCCAGACAGGGGACGCGGTCTGCAAGGCCCGGCAAGAGTGGGGCGGGCTGATCCCGGCCATCGACGCCCTGAACAGCGAGGGGCGGCTATCGCCGATCCTGCCGATGAAGCAGACGCCGCTGGGGGAGATCATCGCCACCTATCACCTGGGCGATCCCTACAACGTCACCGACTCCTGGCGCGCCTCGCGCCGGCGCGACCTGCTCTATCAGGAAAAGCGCCAGCGCTTCATGTCACACTGAAGTCCATCACCAGCGGCAGGTGGTCGGAGGCGATGCGGGTGAGTTGGTCGAAGGGCACGAACACATCCTCGACCTTGATCTCGGGGCTGACAAAGATGTGGTCGATGCGCAGCACCGGCAGGGCGGAGGGGAAGGTCGAGGTCGCCGACTTGGTGGGCGACAGTCGGCGCGCGGCGGCGAGCTTGGCGCAGAGCGTGCGGTAGACCACCGAGCTGCTGGTGGCGTTGAAGTCGCCCAGCAGGATGCTTGGCCCCTTGCGCATCGGGTGGCCCAGCCAGGAGGGGCCGGCCAGCCAGGCGGCTTGAAGCTGTTGTTCCTTGGGCACCAGTCCCAGGTGGGTGTTGATGACCTGGACCGGTTTGCCCTCGATCTCGACCGACAGCCAGACGGCGCCGCGCGGCTCCAGCCGGGGAATGGCCGGGTGGCCGGGCAGGGGGCCGGTCTGGATCAGCCGTTCCGGATAGGTCGTCAGGATCGCGTCGCCATAGAGCTCCTCCTCGACCCGCAGGGCCGGGTGGAAGTGGAAGGCCATCTTGAGGCGGCGGGCGATCTGGTGGGCCTGGTCGACGCCCCCGGTCCGGGCGCGGCCGACATCCAGTTCCTGCAGCGCGACGATGTCGGGCTTCAGCCGCGCGATCACCTCGGCGACGCGGCCGACGTCCAGTCGCCGATCGGCGCCGACACAGCGGTGGACATTGTAGGTGAGGATGCGGGGCATGAAGGCTTAGGGAATGCACGCCTCTTGCACGCGGCGCAACCGGTCCAACGCTGGCGCACGGCGAAGGTTCGCGTGATAGTTCGAATGCAACTTAGGGAGTGTGAGGATGTTTTTGCCGCTCTTGATGGCTCTTGCTGCGAGCGAACTCGTCGCCGGCCCTGTGTGGATATCCCGGCCGAATGGCGACCAGGTGGCCCAGGTCTATCCAAGAAAGGCTTTGGAGGAGCAGTTAAGCGGCAACGTCGTTTTTAACTGCAACTGGAGTGAGAACGGTCGGCCTGTCGACTGTGTTTTGGAGAGCGAGACGCCAACCGGCGAGGGCTTCGCCGAAGCCGGTTTGGCCCTTTCCAAAGGCTTCCACGCCAAGGCCACGCTATCAGACGGGACGCCGATCTCCGGACGCCCGTATCGACTTCCAATCCGCTTCCTCCCGCCAACCACGCGGCTAGACGCGATCGAGATCAGAAGGCCGATCGGTCCCACCGGCAAGGTGACCATCAATTGTCGGACCGATTCCGACGCTCGGCTCGATAACTGCTTTATCGAGGGCGAGCCGGCGACCGGATTGGCCCAAGCGGCGCATAAGCTTATAGATGAAACGAACGCCTCAAGGCCGCCGTCTACCCGGAAGCGTCAGTCCTACGCCCGGATCGCGCTGCCCATCATGTTCGTGGTCCCTTAGGCGTCCCAGAGACAGGCAGCGGGTTGGGCACGGCAATTTGCAGTGACGTTGACGTAAGCGTCATCTTCACATTGTCATCTTCGCCGTCTATGGTCCGGGCCAACGAAATACGCTGTAAATGCTCGCGCCAGGGAGCCCCTCTATGAACCTTGA
>JBEBYB010000086.1:0-11572 GCA_040391295.1 Phenylobacterium sp.
GACAACATCCCATACTCAGGGTGTTGCACTTCGTTTGAGAACTCAGGGGACCCAGGCCGCCTGGACGCCTCGCACGCTCCAATCCAACTTGGACCCCGGCTTTCGCCGGGGTGAGCGGTGAGAATTCATGACCATCACGTAAGCTTCCTTCGGGCAGGGCGAGTGCTAGGGTTGCGGCGCTCGCCACTCAGGAAGCCTTCATGCTCCGTCACGCCGCCGCGGCCCTGGCCGTCACCATCGCCCTGACGCTGGGCGCGCCGGCCCTGGCCGCCGACACGGTTCCCCCCATCGTCTATCAGGAGCGGACGCTCCCCAACGGGCTGCGGGTGTTTTCCGCCGTCGACCGCACGACGCCCAATGTGACGGTGCAGGTCTGGTACGGCGTCGGGTCGAAGGACGATCCGGTCGGCCGCTCGGGCTTCGCCCACCTCTTCGAACACATGATGTTCAAAGCCACCCGCGACATGCCGTCGGAGACCATCGACCGCATGACCGAGGACGTCGGCGGCTTCAACAACGCCTCCACCTATGACGACTTCACCAACTACTACGAGGTCGTCCCGGCCCATCACCTGCAGCGGCTGCTGTGGGTCGAGAGCCAACGGCTCGGCTCGCTGGTCGTCGACGAGGCCACCTTCAAGTCGGAGCGCGACGTGGTGAAGGAGGAGCTGCGCCAATCGGTGCTGTCCCAGCCCTACGGCCGGCTGTTCTATCTCGACGTGCCGCGCGCCAGTTACACGACCCATCCCTACAAGCGTCCCGGCATCGGTTCGATCGAGGAGCTGGACGCCGCCACCATCGACGACGTGCGCGCCTTCCACGCGGCCTATTACCGGCCCGACAACGCCGCCCTGATCGTGGTCGGCAATTTCGACCAGAAGGAGCTGGACGCCTGGGTCGACAAGTATTTCGCCGGCATCAAGCGCCCGGCCGAGCCGATGAAGCGGGTGACCGCCGTCGAACCGCCGCGCACCCAGCCGGGCCTCTACAAGGGCTATGGCCCCAACGTGCCCTTGCCGGCCGTGGTGATGACCTGGCACGCGCCGGACGCCGCCAGCCCCGACGCCCCGGCCCTGACCGTGCTCGACGCCATCCTCTCCAGCGGCAAGTCCTCGCGGCTCTACAACAGCCTGGTCTATGAGCAGCAGGTGGCGGCCGAGGTCTATTCCGACGCCTCCCTGCCGCAACAGCCGGGCATGGTGATGGCCGGCGCCATCCTGGCCAGCGGCAAGACCCTGGCCGAGGGCGAAAAGGCCCTGCTCGCGCAGATCGCCCGCCTGCGGGACCAGCCCGTCACGCAGACTGAACTGGCCGAGGCCAAGAACGAACTGATCGCCAGCAAGCTGCGCGAACGCGAGACCATCGACGGCCGCGCCTTCGCGCTCGGCTATGCGCTCAGCACCGCCGGCGACCCCGCCCTGGCCAATCGAGAGCTCGCCGAACTCCAAGCCGTGACCGCCGCCGACGTGCAGCGGGCAGCCCAGAAGTACCTGGCCGACAGCGGCCGCATGACCATTCTCTATCAGCCGGAAACCGCCCGTCCCGCGGGCGAGTCCGACCAGACGCCGAAGCCCCCGGTCGTCGCCTCCACCAAGTACGCCGGCCCGGTCGTCACCCTGGCCCCGGCAAGTCAGCGCGCGGCCCCGCCGCCGATCGGAGCGCCGGTCATCCCGGTCCTGCCCCAGCCCGCCGAGAAGACCCTGGCCAACGGGCTGAAGGTCATCGTCGCCAAGTCCTCCGACCTGCCCCTGGTCAGCGCCGATCTCACCGTGCGCACCGGCGCGGCGGCCGATCCCCAGGGCCTGGCCGGCGCGATGGGCATGACGGCCGGCATGCTGACCGAAGGCACCAAGACCCGCAGCGCCCAGCAGATCGCCAGCGAGTCCGAGGCCCTGGGCGCGATCCTGTCGTCCGGCGGCGGCCAGGAGTCGTCCTCCGTCAGTCTGAACGTGATGCCCGATAAGCTGCCGGCGGCGATGACCATCATGGCCGACGTCGCCCGCAACCCCGCCTTCGCCCAGGCCGAACTCGACCGCCAACGCAGCCAGGCGCTCGACGGTCTGTCGGTGGCCTTCCAGTCGCCCGGCCAACTCGCCGGCTTCGCGGCTTCGCCGGTGATCTTCGCCGGGACCCCCTTCGGCCACGTCGCGACCGGCACCCCCGCTTCGCTGCCGAAGATTTCGACCGGCGACCTCGCCAAGCTGCACGCGACCTACTTCCGGCCCGACAACGCCATCCTGGTGCTGACCGGCGACATCACCCCCGATCAGGGGTTCGCCCTCGCGCAAAAGGCGTTCGGCGATTGGAAGACGCCCGCCGGCCCCGCGCCCGCACGCATCGCCATCGCCCCGGACGCCAAGCCGCGCGCGGTGGCCATCGACCTGCCCGGTACAGGCCAGGCGGCGGTCACCGTGGTCAAGGCGGCGATCCCTCGCGGCGACCCGGCCTATTACCCCGGCATCGTCACCAACTCCGTGCTGGGCGGCGGCTATTCGGCGCGGCTCAACCAGGAGATCCGCATCAAGCGCGGGCTCTCCTACGGCGCCACCTCGCGGCTCTCGGCCATGCGCACCACGGGCCTCTTCCGTGCCTCGGCCCAGACCAAGAACGAGTCCGCCCCGCAGGTCCTGGACCTGATCGTCGCCGAACTGACCCGCCTGTCCCAGACCCCGGCCGGCGCCGAGGAACTGAAGGCTCGCAAGTCGGTGCTGATCGGCGGCTTTGGCCGTGAGCTGGCCACCACCGAGGGGCTGGCCAACATCCTCGGCAGCCTCGCCCTCTACGACCTGCCGCTGAGCGAGGTCGGCGCCTATACCGGCAAGGTCGAGGCCGTCACCGCCGGGGAGGTCCAGGCGTTCGCCAAGCAGAACCTCGATCCGGCCAAGGCCAGCGTCATCATCGCCGGCGACGCCAAGGCCTTCCAGGCCGATCTCAAGACCCGCCGGCCGGATCTGGAAGTGGTGCCGGTCTCGGATCTGAACCTGGACGCGGTGAGCTTGAAGAAGACCGGGAAGTAGGACGACCGCGAGATGCTCCCCCGCTGGGGGAGCTCCCGGCCTTTTGGCCAGGTGAGGGGGACTTTAACGTCGGCCGTAAGCCCCCTCCGTCGCGCTGCGCGCGCCACCTCCCCCAACGGGGGAGGATCTAGAAGGGGCCTAAGCCCGGCGCGCCCACTTGGTCAGGTCGGGCTCGCGGCCCATCAGGGCCAGGCCCGAGGCGATGGATTCCAATTCGCTGCCGCTCTCGATCTTCGAGGGGTCGAAGCGGCGGTGGAAGATGTCGCGCACCGCCGGCACCAGCGACGAGCCGCCGGTCAGGAACACCCGGTCGATCTGGCCTGCTTCAAGCCCGGCGTCGGTCAGGGCCTCGTCGACGGCCCGCTCGATCAAGCCCAGTTCCGGGGCGATCCAACCCTCGAACTCGCTTCGGGCCACCTCGCGGACGACAGAGATCGTGCCGGCCTCGAAGCGGAACTCGGCCATCTCCTGCGACGACAGCGCCTCCTTCAACTTGGAGATCGCGCGGTAGAGCATGTAGCCGTAGTTCTCATCCAGCACCTCGACCAGGCGCTCGATCTTCTCCGGCTCGACCGCCTCGCGGACCAGCTTGCGGATGTCGCGCATCTCGCGGCTGGCCCGCATCAGGGCCAGCTGATCCCAACGGGCGAAGGTCGAATAGTAGCGGTTGGGAATCGGGAGCGTCTTGCCAAGCGAGGTGTAGCTCGACCCCTTGCCGAGTTCAGGCGAGACCAGGTTGTCGATGATCCGGTAGTCGAAGGCGTCGCCGGCCACCCCGACGCCGGCGCGGCCCAGCGGCGTAGACTGGATTTCGCCGCCCTCGCGGGTGAAGCGGATGATCGAGAAGTCGCTGGTGCCGCCGCCGAAGTCGCCGACCAGCACGGTGGCGTCCTCCTGCAATTCGCGCGCGAAGAAGAAGGCCGCCCCGACCGGTTCATACGAATAAAGGATCTCGGTGAAGCCCAGCCGCTGGAACGCGGTCTCGTAGCGGCGCAGGGCCAGTTCTTCATCCGGCGCGCCGCCGGCGAAGGTGACGGGCCGCCCGACGATCACGCGCTTGGGAAGTTTCGCCAGGTCATCGCCGGCGTGGTCGCGCAGCTTCAGCAGGAAGGCCGAGAGCAGGTCCTCGAACAGATAGCGACGCCCGAGGATCTGAGTCTCGCTGAAGCTGGCCGAGGCCGCGAAGCTCTTGAACGACTGGATGAACCGCGTTTCCAGCGGGTCCTCGACATAGGCCTCGATGGCCCAGGGACCGGCCTCGACTTCGCGCTCCTTCGGGCGCTCGGCCGGCGCATAGAAGGAGATCGCCGAACGGAAGGCGAAGACGTCCTGCTCCGGCGCGGGGAAGCGTACCAGATGAGCCGGGCCATCGGCCCCCGCGAGCGCGATGACGGTGTTGGTCGTGCCGAAATCGATGCCGATGCTGAGATCAGCCATGTCGCGCTCTTTTCTTTGTTCCTGGAGCGCGACGGTCGCCGAAACCGGCTTCCACCTTCGGCTGTCGCGCTCTTCAAGGGGTGTGGACGACGCATCGACCACACCCCCGAGAGCGGACGATCCGTTTAGCGAGTGGTCAGGACCACGATCACGAAGCCTGAACCTCGGCGACGTCCTGCTCATAGGCGGCGAGCGTCGCCATCTGCAGGACCCGCGAGACCGAGGCGGACAGCGGCGCGATCTGCACCGACTTGTCCATGCCCAGCAGCAGCGGCCCGATCACCGTGGCGCCGCCCAAAGCCTGGACGAGCTGGGTGGAGATCGCCGCCGAGTGGATGGCCGGCATGATCAGCACATTGGCCGGGCCGGTCAGGCGCATGAACGGATAGTTGACCCGTTTGCTGGGGTCGAGAGCGAGTCCCGGCGGCATTTCGCCCTCGTACTCGAAATCGACTTCCATCTCGTCGAGTATGGCGACGGCGTCGCGCACCTTCTCGGAGCGCATGCCCATCGGATTGCCGAAGGTCGAATAGGACATGAAGGCCACGCGCGGCACGTAGCCGAGCGTCTGCACGGTGCGGGCCGCCTCCATGGCGATCTCGACCAGTTCCTCGGCCTCCGGCATCTCGGTGACGTTGGTGTCGGCGATGAACAGGGTGTGGCCCTTGGCCAACACCACGCTCATGCCCATCACCCGGCCGCCGGGCGCCGGGTCGATCACCCGCAGCACCTCTTCCAGCGCCTGGTCGTAGGAACGGGTGACCCCGGTGACCATGCCGTCGGCATGGCCGAGCGCGACCATGCAGGCGGCGAAGGAGTTGCGATCCTGGTTGATCAACCGCTGGACGTCGCGCTTCAGATAGCCCTGACGCGACAGGCGCTCATAGAGGAACTCCACGAACTCGGGGTTCCAGTCCGAAACCCGGGCGTTGATGATCTCCAGCTTGGTCTCGTTCGGATCGAGACCGGCGGTGCGCATGTTTTCCTTCACCAGCTCCTCGCGGCCCACCAGGATGGCGTGGCCCAGGCCGGCCGACTCGAAGGCATACGCGGCGCGGATCACCGTCGGCTCCTCGCCCTCGGCGAAGACGATGTGCTTCTTCGGAGCCTTCAGCACCGCGCCCTGCAGCTTTTGCAGGAAGGCCGCCGTCGGATCGAGCCGCTGGGCCAAGGAGGCGCGATAGGCGTCCATGTCCTCGATCGGCTTGCGGGCGACCCCGGTGTCCATCGCCGCCTGGGCGACGAAGGGCGGGATGTAGGACAGCAGGCGCGGATCGAACGGCGTCGGGATGATGTACTGCGGGCCGAATTTCAACTGCATGCCGTGATAGGCCGCCGCCACCTCGTCGGGCACGTCTTCGCGGGCCAGGGCCGCCAGCGCCTTGGCGCAGGCGATCTTCATTTCCATGTTCACGCGGCGGGCGCGCACGTCCATCGCGCCGCGGAAGATGTAAGGGAAGCCCAGGACGTTGTTGACCTGGTTGGCGTAGTCGCTGCGCCCGGTCGCCACGATGGCGTCGGGTCGAACGGCGTAGACCTCTTCCGGGGTGATCTCGGGATCGGGATTGGCCATGGCGAAGATGATCGGCTTGGCCGCCATCGACTTCACCATCTCCTGGGTCACCGCGCCCTTGGCCGAGAGGCCAAGGAAGATGTCGGCGCCTTCCAGCGCCTCGGCCAGGGTCCGCTTGTCGGTGTCGACCGCGTGGGCCGACTTCCACTGGTTCATGCCGGTCGGGCGACCGTTGTAGATGACCCCGGTGTTATCGACCGCGATGCAGTTCTCCGGGCGCACGCCCAGCGCCTTGATCAGCTCGAGCGAGGCGATGCCCGCCGCGCCGGCGCCGCAGAGCACGACCTTGACGTCCTTCAGCTCACGCCCGGTGATCGCGCAGGCGTTCATCAGGCCCGCCGCCGAGATGATCGCCGTGCCGTGCTGGTCGTCGTGGAAGACCGGGATGTCGAGCAGCTCCTGCAGCTCGGTCTCGATGCGGAAGCACTCGGGGGCCTTGATGTCCTCAAGATTGATGCCGCCGAAGGTGATGCCGATGTTCTTCACCACCGTGATGATCTCGTCGGGATCGGTGGCGCTGACCTCGATGTCGATCGAGTCGACGTCAGCGAAGCGCTTGAAGAGAACGCTCTTGCCCTCCATCACCGGCTTGGACGCCAGGGCGCCCAGATTGCCGAGGCCGAGGATCGCGGTGCCGTTCGAAATCACCGCCACGAGGTTGCCCTTGGACGTGTAGTCGTAGGCCGCTTCAGGATCCGCCGCGATCTTCAACACCGGCACCGCCACGCCTGGCGAATAGGCCAGCGACAGGTCCCGCTGGGTGGCCATCGGCTTGGTCGCCACGATAGCGATCTTTCCCGGCGTCGGGTACTTGTGGAAGCTCAGCGCTTCTTCGTCGGTGAAGGTGCGTTTCTCAGCGTCGCTCATTGGGGGCGGCGTTTCCTCGATGCGGGTTGGGGCCGCTAACCTATAGAGCCGGTTTTGCGCTCACAACACCCGTCAGAGGCCGCCCAGGCCGTTCTTTTCCTTAGCTGTGTTCGGTTCGCCAGCATGACGCAGCGTCGGGCGGGCGGCGCGAACCGGCCGACGCGACCTTGACCGCGCCCCTTTGGCCAGGACACTAGCGCTCCTCGTGTTCGCGTGCCCCGGAGAGTTCCCCTTGTCCCAACCCATCGATATCGCCGTCGCCGGCGCGCTCGGCCGCATGGGGCAGGCCGTGGCCACGGTGATCTCCGGCCGCCAGGACGTGCGCCTCGCCGCCCGCTTCGACCGTCCCGGAATCATCGAGGACGGCCTGGTCGAGGTCGGCGTCGCGCTCGCCAACGCCCAGGTGATCATCGACTTCACCAGCCCGGCCGCCTCGGTCGCCCTGGCCCAGAGCGTGGCCGCGCGGGGCGGGCCGGCCCTGGTCATCGGCTCCACCGGCTGCTCGAACGAACAGCTCGACGCCATCGCGCAGGCCAGCAAGTCGGTCGCCATCGTGCACGCCGGCAACTATTCGCTCGGCGTCAACATGCTGATGGGCATGGTGGCCAAGGCCGCCCGCGCGCTGGACCCCGACACCTACGACATCGAGATCTTCGAGGCCCACCACAAGCGCAAGGTCGACGCCCCCTCCGGCACCGCCCTGATGCTGGGGCAGGCCGCCGCCGAAGGGCGCGGCGTCAAGCTGGACGATGTGGCCCAGCGTGGCCGCGACGGCATCACCGGCGCCCGCAAGGCCGGCGATATCGGCTTCTCGGTCATGCGCGGCGGGGACATCATCGGCGAGCATTCGGTGACCTTCGCCGCCGAGGACGAGATCCTGACCATCAGCCACTCGGCCCGCGACCGGGGCCTGTTCGCCCGCGGCGCGGTGGAGGCCGCCCGCTGGGTCGCGCTGCAGCCGCCCGGCCTCTACGACATGCAGGACGTCCTGGGCCTGAAGGAATGAGCGACCTCCTCGCCCGCGACGCCACGGCCCAGCTGCTGGCGCTGAGGGCGAAGGAGATTTCGGCCGTCGAGCTGCTGAAGCTCTCCCTGGCCCGCCACGAGCAGACCCATGGCCGCCTCAACGCGGTCGTCGCCGCCGACCTGGAGCGCGCCCTCGACACCGCCAAGGCGATGGACGACCTGCGCGCCAAGGGGGCGACCCTTGGCCCGCTCTGCGGCCTGCCCATGACCATCAAGGACACCCTGGACGTCGCCGGCATGCCGGCCTCCTCGGGCGTCGAGGGCCTGCGCCGGCGCCTGGCGGAGGACGCCGTCGCCGTCGGCCAGGTCCGCCAGGCCGGGGCGGTGATCTGGGGCAAGACCAATGTCCCGGTGATGGCCGCCGACTGGCAGAGCTTCAACAGCCTCTATGGCGCCACCAACAATCCGTGGGACGTCCCCCGCACGCCTGGCGGTTCGTCAGGCGGGGCCGCCGCGGCGCTGGCCGCCGGGATCACGGCTCTGGAGGTCGGCTCCGACATCGGCGGCTCGCTGCGCGTGCCAGCCAGCTTCTGCGGGGTGTTCTCCCACAAGCCGACCTGGGGCCTGGTCTCGCAGCGCGGCCACGTGCCGCCGACGCCGGGGACCCACGCCGAGCGCGACCTCAATGTCATCGGCCCGATGGCCCGCTCGGCCCGCGATCTGCGACTGCTGCTGTCGGTCATGACCGAGGGCGTCCCGGCCAAGGCCGACGTCGCCGACCTCTCGCGCCTGAAGATCGGCCTCTGGCTCGAGGGCTTCCCGCTCGATCCCGAAGTCGCCGCCGTGCTCGAGGTGCTGGGCGCCCAGCTTTCGGCGACGGGCGCGCAGGTGCGGCCGATTTCCAGCCCCGTGCCGCTCGACCAGTTGATGAGCGCCTACCAGACCCTGCTCGGCTCGGTGCTGGCCACCGACATGCCGATCAAGACCCAGACCACGATGCGTCGAATGCGGGGCGTGGCGAGCCTGGCCCTGCGCCTGGGCGCCGGGCCGCAATCCTGGGCAGGCCTGGCCCGCTCCTATGCCGCCACCCACGCCGAATGGATCGCCGCCGACGAGGCCCGCGCCCGCCTGAAACTCACCACCCAGGACGCTTTCGCCGCCTTCGACGTGATCATCGCGCCGGTCGCCCCGGTGGTCGCCTTCCCCCACGACGAGCGCCCGTTCGCCAGCCGCAGGCTGACGACCTCGAACGGCGCCAGCCTGCCCTATGGCGCGATGCTGAACTGGATCGCCCTGGCCAGCGCCTGCCACCTGCCGGCGACGACGATCCCAGCCGGGCTGGCCGCCAGCGGCCTGCCGGTCGGAGTGCAGATCATCGGCCCGCATGGCTCGGACTCGCGGACCCTGGCCATCGCCCAGGCCATCGACGAAAATCTGGGCGGCTTCGTCGCACCACCGGCGAGCCTGCCGGCTTGAGGCGGCGCGCCGGCTCTGGCATCTCCCGCCCATCCATTCTCCTGCTTGCAGCCAAGGCGATCTCCCATGACTGAACCGCGCGGCGTGACGCCCCTGACGGCCGCCTTCAAGCGTTGGGAGGGCAATCACGACCTGCCGCTGCCGGCCTACGCCACCGCTGGGGCCGCCGGCTTCGACTTCCGCGCCGCCGTGCCGCAGGGAGAGACGCTGAGCATCGCGCCGGGCGCACGCGCGCTGGTGCCGACCGGCTTCGCCGTCGCCCTGCCGATCGGTTACGAAATGCAGATTCGCCCGCGCTCGGGCCTGGCCGCCAAGAACGGCGTCTCGATCGTCAATGCGCCCGGCACCGTCGACTGCGACTATCGCGGCGAAATCTCGGTCTGCCTGATCAATCTCGGCGCCGAGATCTTCCATGTTCGACGCGGCGACCGCATCGCCCAGGGGATCATCGCGGCGGCCCCGCAATGGACGCTGATCGAGGCCGACGAACTGGACGATACGGTCCGCGGCGCCGGCGGCTACGGCTCCACCGGGGTTTAGCGCCGCAGGACCAGCCCGACCCGCACGGTTCGCGGCTGGTCGTAGCTCTCCAGGCCGGCTCCGGTTTGGGCGGTCTCGATCTCGGCGTCGAACAGGTTCTCGGCCGCCGCATAGAGCGTGACCGCGCGAGAGACCGACCAGTCGGCCCGCAGGTTCACCTGCGTCGCGGCCGACAGCTTTCGGCTGTTGAGATCATCGTCGTAGCGGTCGCCCTCGTAGCGGATCACCGCGCGCAGATTGAGCGCCTCGACGGGCCGCCAGCTCGCCTCGCCGGCGATCGTCAGGCGCGGCGTCTGGGCCGGACGCAGGCCGGTGAGTTGCGGCGCGGCCGCGCCGCCGTCGACCTCGGCCTTCGTATAGGCCCCGGCCAGGCGCAGAGAGATGGTCTCCCATCGCCGCTCGACCCGCGCCTCGACGCCATAGGCGTCCACCTGCCCGGCGTTCTGGCGCTGACGCAGCACGCCGCCGGCCGGAATGAAGCCCGCGACCGGGAAGGTCCCTGGTCCAAACCCGATGGTCACATTGGCCACCGCCTTCTCCAGCCGATTGGCGAAGACCGTGACGTCCCAACTCAGGTCGCCCTCCGCGCCCAGCCCGAACTCGGCGCCGTAGAGCTTTTCCGGCTCCAGCCCGGCATTGGCTTCGGTCACGTCGTTACCGACCCGGAACGGCCGATAGAGTTCGTTGAGGGTCGCTGGCCGGAATCCGGCATAGGCGGCCGCGCGGAGATAGCTGTCGGTCGAGATCGCATAACGCGCGCCCACGCGCCCGGTTGGCAACCACCCGTCGCGGTCCTCCGGCCGGTTGTCGAGGATCACAGTCCCCGTCGCGGTGTCGCGCTCGACCCGCTGGCCGTCATAGGTGGCCCAACGGTCGATCCGCACGCCGCCGGTCAGCAGCCAGTCGCCGAGATTGCGATAGGCCTCGCCATAGAGACCGGCCACCAACTGCGTACCGCCGGCCACCCGGTCCCGGGTGAAGGCGCCGCTCATATAGCGGAACCTCTCGCGGGTCTCGCCGTCGGAGAGCCGGGCGTCCACGCCCAGCTCCCAGCCGCCCGCCGCGGCGTCACGGCGCAGGGCGGCGTTCAGGCCATAGCCCATGGCCGGCGTCGCATACTGTTCGCTGGCCGGGGTCGTGCCGCTACGTCCCGCCGCCACGGCGGCCGAGCGGTTCTCGAAATCGGAACGCTTCGCCCAGCCCTGGACGCGCCAGCCCAGCTCGCCCTCGGCGGCCGGCGCTTCGGCTAGCGTCGCCGACAGCGTCGCGCCGGTGGCGCGGGAGTCGGCGCCGACAATCCCGGCGCCGCGCTTCTCCTGATAGGCTGAGAGCCGCAGCGCCAACTCCTTGCCGGCGATCTCAGGGGTCCAGCGCAAGGCGCCGCTGAGACCGCGATAATAGAGCGGCTGATCGGCCGCCCCGCGCCCCTCGCGCACCGGGATCCAGCCGTCGCTCCGCTCGGCGGCCGCGCTGACGAAGACCTCGCCCACCGCCCCGGCCGCCGCCCCGCCGGCCAAGCCGCGCTCGCCGCCATAGACCTCGTACTCGCCGCCGCGCGGAACCTGGGTGCGCTCGGAAAGCTGGATCGTCCCGGTCAGGGCGCCCGCGCCGTAGGGTCCGGCGCCCGCGCCGCGGATCACCCGCGCCTGCTCGATCCCGATGGGCGGCAAGCCGGTCCACAGCACCCAGCCGCCGA
>JBEBYB010000087.1:0-11548 GCA_040391295.1 Phenylobacterium sp.
CTGCTCCTGCAACGCAACAAGGCCACTGGCGAAGCCTATTTCCCGCCGCGTCCGTTCGACCCGAAGACCGGCTCGCGCGACGTCGAGGTGTTCAAGGCCAGCGGCCGCGCCACCCTGCACTCCTATGTGATCAACCATCGCCCGCGCCCCGACATGGGGACCGAGCCGCACTCCATCGCCGTCGTGCAGCTGGAGGAAGGCCCGCGGATGATGACCAACATCATCAACTGCCCGCAGACCCCCGAAGCCCTGGTCCTCGACATGCCGCTCGAGGTCGTTTTCGAGAAGGTGAGCGACACGATTTCGCTGCCGTTGTTCCAACCGGCGAAGGGCTGAGGCGAGATCCATGAAGCAGAATTCAGTCGCGGTCGTCGGGGCCGCGGAAACCACGAAGATGGGCAAGATTCCGGACGTGTCCGTGATCGGCCTGCACGCTGACGCCGCGCTCAACGCCATGAAGGACGCCGGTCTCAACCCCTCGGACATCGACGGCGTGGCCTGCGCCGGGATCAGCCCGGTGGAGCTGGCCCACTATCTGGGCATCACGCCGACCTATGCCGACGGCACCAGCGTCGGCGGTTGCTCGTTCATGCTGCACGTGCGTCACGCGGCGGCGGCGATCAATGAGGGGCTCTGCAAGACCGTCCTGATCACCCACGGGGAATCGGGCCGTTCGCGCGTCGGGGCCGGCGGTTTCGGCCGCGCGCCGTCCAGCCTGATGGGCCAGTTCGAAATGCCGTTCGGCGTCACCTCGCCGCCGACCATGTTCACGATCCCGGTGCTTCGCTACATGAAGACCTACGGCGTGACCGAAGAAGACCTGGCGACGGTGGCCGTGGTGCAGCGCGAGTGGGCGGCCAAGAACCCGCGCGCCAGCTTCAAGGACCCGATCAGCGTCGACGACGTCCTGAACTCGCCGATGATCGCCTGGCCGTTCCGGATGCTGATGTGCTGCCTCGTCACCGACGGCGGCGGCGCCCTGATCCTGACCAGCGCCGACCGCGCCAAGGATTTCCCGAACAAGCCGGTCTACGTGCTGGGCACGGGCGAGAGCGTCGAGACGCCGATGGTCAGCCAGATGGAGGACTTCACCTCGTCCAAGGCGTTCCGCGTCTCGGGCAAGAAGGCCTTCGACGAGGCGGGCATCAAGCACTCCGACGTCGATCACCTGATGATCTACGACGCCTTCGCCCACCTGCCGCTCTACGGCCTGGAAGACCTGGGCTTCGTGAAGCCCGGCGAGGCCAAGGACTTCGTGCGTGAACGCAACACCGCCATCGGCGGCAAGCTGCCGATGAACACCAACGGCGGCGGGCTCTCCTACATGCACTCGGGGATGTACGGCATGTACGCCCTGCAGGAGAGCGTGCGCCAGATGCGCGGCATCGCGCCGGCCCAGGTGGAAGGCGCGAAGATCAGCGTCTGCCACGGCGTCGGTGGCATGTTCGCGGCGTCCGGGACGGTGATCTTCTCGAACGAGAAGTAGGGACGCGAACCCACTCTCAAGTTCGTCATGGCCGACCTCTTGTGTCGGCCATCCATAAGCTCCGTGCTTGGCGTTTATGGATCACCGGGACAAGAGCCCGGTGATGACGATCTGGAGATAAAACAGCGACTTACCGCAGTTTATGCTGCACCCATGCTGCAGGGCCTGGGTGCAGCATTTTTTATGTTCATTTCCTCAGCTCGTCATCACCGGGCTCTTGTCCCGGTGATCCATAGGCCCCGATCTGGTGGTCGAATCTCGGTGTCTATGGATGGCCGGGACCTGCGGCCCGGCCATGACGAGTAGAGGGGAGATGGCGCGCCCTAGACGCCCTTGTTCGGGTTGATCAGATACTTCTCGCCGGTCGCGCGGCGGTTATAGGCGGCGATCACGTCCGGCTGCAGCGCCTCGGCCAGCGAGATTTCGGCGGTGTAGTGGCTGGCGAAGGTGGTCTTCAGTTCGGCCGCCACGCGCGCGCGCAGCTTGGCCGCGTCGGCGCCGATCTTCATCAGGAAGGGCGTGAGCAGCCAGCCGTTGACGCCCCACGACAGGCCGAAATTGCGGGCCAGCTCGGTCGGCCGGGTGTCGAGGCCGCCATAGATATAGACCTGCTTGTAGGTCGAGGAACCGTAGCGGCTGTAGACCGTGGCCTTGCGGTTAGCCGCGACTTCCATGGCCGACAGGATCTGCGAGGCCAGCTTGCCGCCGCCGATGGCGTCGAAGGCCAGGGTCGCGCCGGTTTCGTCGATGGCGTTGGTCAGGGCCTCGATGAAGTCGGGCGCGGTGGAATCGACCACGTACTTGGCGCCGATGGCGCGCAGCAGGTCGGCCTGTTCCTGGTTACGGACGATGTTGACCAGGGCCACGCCGTCCTTGAGGCAGATCCTGTTCAGCATCTGGCCGAGGTTCGACGCGGCCGCGGTGTGGATCAGGGCGGTATGGCCCTCACGGCGCATGACCTCGACCATGCTCAGCGCGGTCAGCGGGTTGACGAAGCAGGAGGCGCCGTCGGCCGCGGTGGCGCCTTGCGGCAGCACCAGCACGTCGGCCACCTTGGCGCTGCGGTGCTGGGCGTAGGTGGCGCCGCCTAGGATGGCGACGGTCTTGCCCATCAGGGCCTGGGCTTCCGGTGAGGCGCCGGCGGCGATGACCACGCCCGCGCCTTCGTTGCCGACCGGCATCGAATCGTCGACGCGCGCGGCCATGGCGCGCATGAACTGCGGCGGGATCGGCGCGGTGACGACGGTGTCGGCGCCCGAACCCGTCACCTTGGCGTTGGCGATATCAGCCGGGCCGAGCAGCAGGCCAAGGTCGGACGGATTGATCGGCGCGCCCTCGATCCGCACCACGACCTCGTCGGCCGCCGGCACGGGGATCGGCACGGATACCAGCGACAGTTCCAGTTCGCCGCTCGACTTCACCTGTGAGCGCAGTTGCAGGCTCGTTCCCATAGTCGTCTCCCGTCCTAATTGTTGTGGTTGGCAAGTAGGGACGGCGGAAGGTTCCGGCAATGGGAAAACGCACGATCGGTCGTGTTATCGATCTGGGGCGGCGCAGCCCCCCGAGCTTGACCGTGCGTTTCAGATTGCCGTGCTATACCGCCTTTGATGGCTAGGCCCCTCCAGCAAGGTCGGTGCGCCTGGGTGATGTTGATCGCCCTCGCCCTGGCGCTCTTCTTTGAGACGGCGGTCGCGCAGGCGAGGCCAGCGCGCGCGCCTGATCTGATCCTCACCGGAACGCTGACGCATGCGGCGCACGAAACCTATACGGAGGTTCCGTTCAAGACGCCGCCAGGCGTAGAGCGGATCACGGTCGAGTTCGCCTATACTGGCCGCGAGCAGCGCTCGGTGATCGATCTGGGCCTACGCGATCCCGAACGCTTCCGGGGTTGGAGCGGCGGTAACAAGAGCAGCTTCACCCTCGCCGAATCCGACGCCACGCCGTCCTATCTGGCCGGCCCGCTGAAGCCCGGCGTCTGGAAGCTGGTGCTGGGCGCGCCGAACATCCGCAAGGACGGCCGCGCCGACTACACCGCCAAGATATGGTTCGATCGGAAGGGCGCCGCGTTCGCGGGCTTTGGCGATCAGCCGCTGGCGACCGGTGAGCGGTGGTGGCGCGGCGATCTGCATATGCACACCGGCCACAGCGACGGCGCCTGCCGCTCGCGCAAGGACGCCAAGGTCCCGTGCCCGACCTACAAGACGCTGGAAGCGGCGGCCGCGCGCGGTCTCGATTTCGTGGCGGTGACCGACCACAACGCCACCTCGCATTTCGGGGCGTTGCGCGAGTTGGCTCCCTATTTCGACGATCTGCTGATCATTCCGGGGCGCGAGATCACCACCTTTGACGGTCACGCCAATCTGCTTGGCCCCACGGCCTTCGTGGATTTCCAGCTTGGCGGGCCACGCGCGCCGAAGATGGCCGACATCCTGAAACAGGTCGAGGCGAGCGGCGGGATGATCTCGATCAACCATCCGGGCCTGCCCTCGGGCGAGTTCTGCATGGGCTGCGGCTGGACGGCGCCCGACACCGACTATGCCCGCATCCAGGCGATCGAGGCGGTGAACGGCGGCAACGTCGAAGGCCCGCTGTCGAGTATCGGCTTCTGGGAGCAGCGCCTCAACGAGGGGCGGCGCATCACCGCAATCGGCGGGTCCGACAATCATGACGCCACCCTGGACCCGGCCAAGGCGCCGGCCATCGGGGTCCCGACCACGGCGGTGCGGGCTTCCGAACTGAGCCGGGCGGCGATCCTGGCGGCGATCGCCCAGGGGCATGTCTTCCTCGACATCGCCGGGACGCGCGACCGGGTGCTGGATGTGCGCGCGACCGCCAACGGGATCACGGCGCAGATGGGCGATGGGCTATCGGCGCCGGCCGGAACCAAGGTCCGGGTCGAGGTCCATGTGGTCGGGGCGGCGGGCGGCTCGATCACCTTGGCCGGCGACGGCGCCCAGCTCGCGGCCTTGCCGGACACCAAGCTGACCGCAGCCGATCAGACGGCGGCCTTCGATCTGACCGCCGACGGCGCGCGTCGCTGGTTGCGGGTGGACGTGCGCGGCGCGGACGGCAAGCTCATCCTGCTGGGCAATCCGATCTATCTGACGCCGTAAAGCCCGCGCCCGTTCGCCGCAGACGGCGGGGGCGGAAACTCTTATTAACCGTGCCGGCGTTAGGTTTGGCGCGTCGTGGCGTCGTCGGGAAACGTATGGGGCTGAATCCGGAATCTCGAGCCCGTTTCAATCTCGAGCGCGCCTCCATCCTATTGCTCGAAGAGTCCCCGATGGGGATGAGCATTCTCGTGCAAATCCTGATCGGGTTCGGCGCGAGAACCCTGCACCGCTGCGAGAGCGTCGCCGAAGCCAGGGACGCCATCGCCAAGGTCGAGGTCGACCTGATCATCTGCGACGCGATGGGCGCCGGGGGCGACGGTTATGACTTCATCGAGTGGCTGCGCCGCAGCCGGATCGAACCCAATTGCTTTGCGCCGGTCCTGTTGATCGCCGGCCACACGCCCAGCAACGCGGTGGCGCGGGCGCGCGACTGCGGCGCTCACTTCGTCATGGCCAAGCCCCTGACCCCGATCGCCGTCCTGGAGCGCATCCTGTGGATCGCCAGGGAGGGCCGGCGGTTCGTGGAGTGCGACACCTATATGGGCCCCGATCGGCGTTTCAAGAACGAGGGCGTGCCCGCCGGTATGGCCGGGCGCCGCCGTGACGACCTGCATGGCGAGATCGGCGCGGCCGAAGACCCCAACATGGATCAGGATGTCATCGACAGCCTGATGAAGACGCGACGGGTGGAACTATGAGCGTCAAGATCCACACCCCGCCGGTGCGGCTGGCCAAGCTTCTACGGGCGCCCGGCGGCCTGCCGGTGGCCGAGGCCGTGCACCGCGCCGGCGCCGGCCTGCTGAGCCTGCGCAAGGACTGCCTGGAGGAGTTGAAAACGGTGCTGGAGGAGGCCGAGCTTATCGCCGGGCGGGCCGGCGAGGCGTTCGAGGCCGATCTGCTGGCGCAGCTCTATGGCGTGGTCTCCAAGCCGATCGGCGCGTCGAGCGCCTGCGGGCTGACCTCGGTGGACACCGCCTTGATCAGCCTGTCGGACCTGCTCGACTATCTGAAGGGCCAGCAACGGTGGGACGCCAACGCCGTGGCCGTTCACCTGCGAGCCTTCCGTCTGCTGCTGCAGACCGAGGGTGCGGCTGACGCCGCCGGAACCCAGGCGATCCTGGCCGGTCTGCGTCAGATCAGCCAGCGCTACGCCCGGCCCGACGCCGGGGCCTGACGCTCAGGGATTGAGGCGGTCGGTGATCGCCCACAGGCCATCGACGACCGACTTCATCGACGCCGGATCCTGACCGTCCTTGCTCCAGAGCAGGCGCATGGCGCTGACGTGCACGGAGATCGAGGTCCAGTCGGCCCGATTGTGCGTGCGCTGACGATCCACCAGTTCGCAGAGGCTGTAGCAGGCGTCGCAAAGTACGCGCTTGTCGAACACCCCGGCGATGTCGAGGATGGTCGAGCCTTCCTCATAGACGGCGTCCAGCGCCGCGGTCTTCTCGCGGCACATGGTTTCGAGCCGGCCGATCATGTTGCCCAGCGACTTCATGGCGTCGCCGGCGTGGGCGGCGAGTTCGCGCTGGGCGCGCTCGCTGGCCAGGCCCGCGGTCATGCCGCCGGGCTGGGCCACCTGCTCGGTGAGGCGATACTTGACCTTGACGAATTCGGCGTCGCTCACAGCTGCACCTTTGCGGGTTTCATCAGCATGTCGATGTCAGACTGATCCATATTGGGGGCGGTGGCCGCGCCGACATGGGTCGAGAGGTCGTCTTTCCGACGCCCCTTCACCCCCAGCGGCGGCCCCATGTTCTTGAAGCGGCGGTCAGGGCCGACATAGCCGTGGGCGATCACCATCTGACGCTCGTCCTTGGCCACCCAGAACACCCGCTGCAGCAGGACTTCGGGGGTGAAGGGCTTGGAGACGACGAAGTTGGCGCCGGAGTCGCGGCTCTTTTCCACCATGCTGCGCGCGGCGTGTCCGGCCAGCATGATCACCGGGGTGAACTTCGAGATATCGGGGGCGTCCCGGCGCAGCCAGCGGATGAAGTCGTAGCCGTCCATGTCGGGCATCGAGCTGTCGATGACGATCAGGTCGAGTTCCTGAGTCTTGACGACATGCATCGCCTCGGCGCCGGAGCTGCACTTGAATTGCTTGCGGACCCCGAAGCCTCGGAACATCGAGTTCAGGGCTTCGAGCGCTTGCGGATTGTCGTCGATCAGCAAGACCCTGGAGCGGTCGAGATTGATCCTGATCTTGGGGTCCAGGGCCATGCCGTCGGAGCCTAGAAGAGGTCCAGGTCGCCCGCGCCGGCGTCAAGCCGCGCCGGTCCTTCGCGGGTGACACGGGCCAGGCGGTCGGCGAGGTCGCCCAGCGTCACGCTGGCGACCGCGTCGGAGAGGTCGAAGCCGCCGCTCTCGGCCTGAACGGCCAGCCGGCGGGTGAAGGTGGCCAGCGCCGCCAGGTGCTGGGTCAGCACGTCCAGGGTCTGGGCCTCATGCAGCGCGATGGCCAGGGGTTCGCCGCGGCTGGCGCGCACGAGCTGGGTGACCAGCGTTTCCAGCCGGTCGCAAAGCTCGCCCGCATGCTCCAGCTCTTGGGCGATGGAGGACAGGACCTCGGGGGTTTGAACGGCGGTGGATCGGCTCATCAAAACAGCTCCACAGACCCGCCGTCCGGGATCAGGGCGGGGATCTGCACGACAGGATCGCGCAGACGGGTTAGCTCCGCGTTATCAGTGACGGTTCTTTGTTGGGCGCGCCCGGTGGTCGGCCAGTACTGGACACGCCGGGCGGCCAGGCCGCCCAGGCTCGATCCGAGGACCGGAATGCCTTCATCGCGAAGGAATTTCTCGGCGAAGGCGGCGTTGGAAGCGCCGATGTCGGAAAGGCCGTCGAACATCCGCGCGCCGCCGAACAGTTTCGCTTCCAGCCGATCACGGCGCGCGCCTGAACGCAGCAGTTCGTTGATCAGCAGTTCCATGGCGTAGGCGCCGTAGCGCCGCCCTTCGTCCAACTCCTCGGTCCGGCCTTCCGGCAGCAGGAAGTGGTTCATGCCGCCAAGCCCGGTCTTCGGATCGCGCATGCAGACAGAGACGCACGATCCAAGGATCGTGGTCAAAATCACATCGGGATCATCCGAAATGTGATGCTCGCCTTGCACGACGTGGATGCGTTTGCCCGGCCGCCCAGAGACATTTTCAACGATCATGTGAGGGGGCCGAACACCGCTTCGATTTTCTCTTTGAGGGTCTGGGTGGTGAAGGGCTTGACCAGATAGTTGTTCACGCCGAACTGCACGGCCCGCTGCACCAGTTCTCGGTCGGCGCGGCCGGTCAGCATGATGACCGCGGTCTTGGAGGTCGGGCCATGGGCCCGAATGGCGCGCAGCAGACCCAGGCCGTCGAGCTTGGGCATGTTGAAGTCGGTGATCACCAGGTTGCAAGGCGCCGAGATCAACGAGCGCAGGCCTTCCTCGCCGTCGGGGGCTTCGCGGGTCTGGGTGATGCCCAGCGCGTGCAGGCTGGTGCGGATCAGCGAGCGCATGGTCTGCTGATCGTCAACGATGAGGGTCTTGATGCTGAGGGCGGTGGGCATCAGGCGTTCCTATGGGTGTCTGCAACGGCGCAAAGGTTCAAGATCGTCGATCCCATGCGCGAGAGGCCGACCTGCTTCTCGACGGCGCCGATCTCGAACGCAATGCGGGGCATTCCATAGACGACACAGGACGATTCATCTTGGCCCAAGGTGCGGGCTCCGGCCTTTTTCATAGACATGAGGCCAGCCGCGCCGTCCCGGCCCATGCCGGTCAGGATAGCGCCGACGGCAGGACGGTTCAGCTTGGCGACGGACTCAAACAGCGCATCGACCGAGGGGCGGTGGCCGTTGATCGGTTCGCCCTGGCGCAGCCGGATGACCGGGTGCGAGGACGAGGTGACCTCCATATGGGCGTCGCCGCCAGGCGCGATGTAGACGTGACCGGGCTGCAGGCGATCGCCGTCCCGCGCCTCGCTGACGTGGGCGCCGGAAATCTTGTCGAGCCTTGCTGCGAAGCTCTTGGTGAAGGTCGCCGGCATGTGCTGGGTGATGACGGTCGGCGGACAGCTGTCGGGGAAGTGCGACAGGATGGTCATCAGCGCCTCGACCCCGCCGGTCGAGGACCCGATCGCCAGGATCGCGTCGGAGGCGCGATAGTCACGATCACGCTCCACCGGGATGATCGGGCCGTTATAGGGTTTCACGCGGGCGCGGGCCGCGGCCTTCACCTTGGCGGTGAGGTCGGCGAACGCTTCCTGGGCGGTGACGCCGCCCACAGGCTTGCCGACGCAGTCCACCGCGCCCAGCTCCAGGGCCTGCAAGGTCACGTCGGCGCCGGATTGCGTCAGGGTCGAGACCATGACCACCGGCGTCGGCCGCAGGCGCATGATCTTTTCCAGGAACTCCAGCCCGTTCATCTTCGGCATCTCGATGTCGAGCGTGACGACGTCGGGATTGAGCTTCTTGATCTGCTCGCGGGCCTCGATGGGATCGTTGGCGAAGCCCAGGACCTCGATCTCGGGGTCGCGTTTCAGCGCCGCCCCGATCAGGCCGCGCATGGTCGCGCTGTCGTCTACAACCAGGACGCCGACGGTCATCGCACAGCTCCCTTGACGGCGTAGGTGGTGAGACCGGTGGTCTCGAACAGGTTGGCGCCAGGGCCGGAAACCCGTTCGGAGTGGCCGATATAGAGCGTGCCGCCTGGCTCCAGCAGCGGGGCGAACCGGCTCCAGATGCGTTCCTGGGTCGGCTCGTCGAAATAGATTACGACGTTGCGGCAGAAGATGACGTCGAACTTGCCCTTCATCGGCCAGTCGCCGATCAGGTTCAGCTCGCGGAACGACACCAGGGTCCGCAACTCGTCGGCCACTTCCCAGGCCCCTCCGGCCGCCTTCTTGAACCACTTGCGGCGCAGGTCGAGCGGAATTGGGGCGACCGCCTCCTCGCGGTAGATGCCGCTGCGCCCTTCGGCGATCATGTTCGGGTCGATGTCGGTGGCCAGGATCTTCACGTCCAGGTTCGCCGCGTCCGGCAGAGCCTGGAGCACGGTCAGGGCCATCGAGTAGGGCTCCTGGCCGTTGGAGCAGGCGGCCGACCACAGCCGGACCCGGCCGCCGCGCCGGGCGCGCTCAGCCAACTTGGGCATCACCACGTCGCGCAGGTGATCGAAGTGGTGCGGTTCGCGGAAATAGCGGGTCACGTTGGTGGTCAGGGCCGCCATCATGGCCTGGCGCTCGTCGACCCCCTGCTTGCCCTCGACTAGGGCGCAGTATTCCCGGAACGAGCGTAAGCCCAGCGTGCGCAGGCGCTTGGCCAGGCGCGAATAGACCAGCGCCGCCTTGCCCTCGGCCAGGGCGATGCCGGCGTGGCTGTGCAGGATCTGGGCGATCTGCTTGAAGTCGTCCTCGGTGAACAGGAACTCGCCTTCGACCAGGCCGCTTGCCGCGCCCTTGGAGCGGGTCTCAAACGTCGTGCTCATGCCGCTTCGGCTTCCATTTCAGGCAGCACGCGATCGAGGGAGATCAGGCTGACCATCCGCCCGTCGATGGCGAACAGGCCCTTCACGAACATCTTCACGGTGTCGCAGGCGACGTCGGGCGTCGGCTGAACCATGTCGTCGCTGACATCGATGATGTCGCTGACCGCCTCGACCAGCAGGCCGAGCGTGCGGCTGCCGACGGTGACGACCATGATCACGTGACGGGCGCTGGGTTCGCTGGTGGTCAGGCCCAGGCGCGCGCCCAGATCGACGATCGGCAACACGGCGCCGCGCAGGTTGATGACGCCCTTCATGTAGGACGGCGTGCGGGGCAGGGGGGTGGCCACGGTCCAGCCGCGGATCTCCCGCACCTGCATGATATCCACGCAGAATTCCTGGTCGGCGATACGGAAGGCGATCAGTTCGCGGCGGGCGCCGGTGTTTTGGGTCGAGGGCTCGGTCATGGTCATCCGGCCATTCGCTTTTCGGTTTTCGGCGCCGGCTTGCGCCGGTGCTGGGTGGTCACGAGCGCATCGACGTCGAGGATCAGCGCCACGCGCCCGTCACCGAGGATGGTGGCCGCGGCGATGCCCTCGATCTGCTGATAGTTGGCTTCCAGGCTCTTGATGACCACCTGGCGCTGGCCCTGGATGGCGTCGACCAGCAAGGCCGCCTTGCCGCCGCCTTCGCTTTCCACCAGGACGGCGACGCCCTGGCCTGGCTCCATCGGCGCGTCGCGGAATCCGAGCGCTACGCCGACATCGATCAGCGGCACAAAGGTGTCGCGGATGCGGATCACCGCGTCCTTGCCGCCGACAAGGTGTACATCCTCGGCACGCGGCGTCAGGCTTTCGACGATCGCCGACAGCGGGGTGACCAGGGTCTGTTCGGCGGCGGTGACGACCATGCCGTCCAGGACCGCCAGGGTCAGGGGCAGGGACATCGTGAACTTCGAGCCTTTACCGGGCTCCGACGAGATCGAGATGCGGCCGCCCAGGCCCTGGATGGAGCGGCGGACCACATCCATGCCGACCCCGCGCCCGGAGACGTTGGAGATGGTCTCGGCCGTCGAGAAGCCGGGCAGGAAGATCAGGTTGTCGACCTCTTCGTCCGACAACACCGCGTCTTCGGCGATCAGGCCCTTGTCGACGGCGATGCCGCGCACGCGGGGGCGGTTGATGCCGCGGCCATCGTCCTGAATCTCGATGACGATGCGGCCGCCGCGGTGCAGCGCGCGCAGGCGCACCACGCCTTCGGCCGGCTTGCCGGCTTCGGCGCGACCTTCGGGCGTCTCCAGCCCGTGGTCGATGGCGTTGCGCAGCATGTGGGTGATCGGGTCGGTCAGGCGCTCGATGACGGTCTTGTCGACCTCGGTG
The DNA here is from genome assembly GCA_040391295.1 of Phenylobacterium sp. Taxonomy (GTDB): domain Bacteria; phylum Pseudomonadota; class Alphaproteobacteria; order Caulobacterales; family Caulobacteraceae; genus Phenylobacterium. Next base: position 11,437 of record JBEBYB010000087.1, read on the forward strand.
CCTTCACCCTCCATCAGCAGCTTCACGCGCTTGCCGGTCATGTCGGCGACTTCGCGAACCAGGCGCGGCATGCGCTGGAACACCGACTTCACCGGCTGGGCGCGGATGGCCA
>JBEBYB010000088.1:0-11355 GCA_040391295.1 Phenylobacterium sp.
ATCGCCAAGCAGGACATCGTCATCACCACGGCCCTGATCCCTGGCCGTCCGGCGCCCAAGCTGGTCAGCGCCGAGCAGGTCGCCTCGATGCGGGCCGGTTCGGTCCTCGTCGACCTGGCCATCGAGCAGGGCGGCAACGTCGTCGGCGCCAAGCTGGGCGAGACGGTGGTCACCGCGGGCGGCGCCAAGATCCTCGGCGCGCCCAACCTGCCTGGCCGCATCGCGACGGACGCCTCGGCGCTCTACGCGCGCAATCTCTTCGCCTTCGCCGGCCTCTTCCTCGACAAGGAGGGCAAGTTCGCCCCCGACTACGAGGACGAGATCCTGAAGGCCGCCCTCGTCACCCAAGGCGGGGCGATCGTCCATCCCGCCCTCAACGCCTAAGAGGACCCCATGGAAGCCGTCGACCCTACAGTCTTCCGACTGGCGATCTTCGTGCTCGCGATCTTCGTGGGCTACTACGTCGTCTGGAGCGTCACACCCGCCCTGCACACACCGCTGATGGCCGTGACCAACGCCATCTCCTCGGTGATCATCGTCGGCGCCCTGTTGGCCGCCGCCGCCCACGGGGTGGACGGTGAGCTGACCAGGAACGTCATGATCTCGAAGGGGGCCGGCGCTGTCGCCGCGGCCTTCGCCGCCGTGAACATCTTCGGCGGCTTCCTGGTCACCCAGCGCATGCTGGCCATGTACAAAAAGAAGCAGAAGTAAGGGGAGCGGGGGGACATGAACGCTAATCTCGCCGCCATCGCCTATATCGTTTCGGGCGTACTCTTCATCCTGGCCCTGCGCGGCCTTTCCAGCCCGACGACCAGCCAGGCGGGCAACCGCAACGGCATGATCGGTATGGCCATCGCGGTCGGCACCGCGCTGCTGACCCTATGGAGCCAGGGCAAGCTCGACGCTCTGACGCTCGGCCTGATCCTCGGCGGCGTCGCCATCGGCGGCGCGGTCGGGGCGGTCATCGCCCGCAAGGTCGCCATGACCTCGATGCCGCAGCTGGTCGCCGCCTTCCACAGCCTGGTCGGCATGGCCGCCTGCCTGGTCGCGGTCGCCGCGATCCACACCCCGTCGGCCTACGGCATCGTCGGCGAAGACGGGCTGGTGCATCTTACGTCGCTGATCGAGCTGTCGCTCGGCCTGGCGATCGGCGCCATCACCTTCACCGGTTCGGTCATCGCCTTCGCCAAGCTGAACGGCAACATGAGCGGCGCGCCGATCCTGCTGCCGGCTCGTCACCTGCTGAACATCGTCATCGCCCTGGCCATCGTCGGCCTGATCGTGGTGTTGGCGATGAGCGGCGGCCAGGCGATCTGGGCGTTCTGGGCGATCTTCGCCCTGGCCCTGCTGGTCGGCGTCACCCTGATCATCCCGATCGGCGGGGCGGACATGCCGGTCGTGGTGTCGATGCTGAACAGCTATTCCGGCTGGGCGGCGGCGGCGCTGGGCTTCACGCTCGAGAACGTCACCCTGATCATCACCGGGGCCCTGGTCGGTTCGTCCGGCGCGATCCTGTCGTACATCATGTGCAAGGCGATGAACCGCAGCTTCATCTCCGTGATCCTGGGCGGCTTCGGCGCCGAGGACGCGGCGGCTGGCGCCGGCGGCAAGGTCGAGACCCGGCCCGTCAAGCAAGGCTCGGCCGAGGACGCCGCCTTCATCATGAAGAACGCCTCCAAGGTCATCATCGTCCCGGGCTACGGCATGGCCGTCTCCCAGGCCCAGCACGCCCTGCGCGAGATGGGCGATCGGCTGAAGGAGGAGGGCGTCGAGGTGAAGTACGCCATCCACCCGGTCGCCGGCCGGATGCCGGGCCACATGAACGTGCTGCTGGCCGAGGCCAACGTGCCCTATGACGAGGTCTTCGAACTGGAGGACATCAACTCCGAGTTCTCGACGGCCGACGTCGCCTTCGTCATCGGGGCCAATGACGTCACCAACCCGGCGGCCAAGACCGATCCCACCTCGGCGATCTACGGCATGCCGATCCTCGACGTCGAAAAGGCTCGCACGGTGCTGTTCGTGAAGCGCGGCATGTCTTCGGGCTACGCCGGCGTCGAGAACGAACTCTTCTTCCGCGACAACACCATGATGCTGTTCGGCGACGCCAAGAAGATGGTCGAAGGGATCTTGAAGAACCTCTAGTTCTTCACCCGACCACGATCCTACCAGCGGCGCGCCCAGGTTTTGGGCGCGCCGTTTTCGTTTCCGCCGGCCGCCTTGAAACGAGCGCCGGTATTGGCTGCCGTAACAGCTTCTTCAGAAACCTACGGCAAAGCCTGTTGCCTCGCGCGACAATACGCGCCGCCGCCAAAGGTTCCCGCCGCCACGTTTTCGTCTAGAAGGGCGGCCACTTAGCGCTCGCATCATATCGAGAAACCGTCGCAGCTCGGCCGCCTAACCTCTAGCGGACTCCAGTAAGGCTCGACTGTACTGGAAGAGGCTCTTTTTGAATTCAGTGACCTTGGCCGGAGCTGGCCGTTTGAGCCATTTTTGGGTCGAAGGCGTCCTGGCGACGGCCCTGACCCTCAGCGTGGTGACCGTCGCCTACGCCACCACTGCGCTCGCCCCCTTTGTGGCCAAGCCGGCGCCCGCCTACGCAAAGATCGCGGCGGAGGTCCCGCCGGCCCCGCCGCCCGAGCCGCCGCCGCCGGCCTTCGCGTTCGGCGAGCCGGTGCCGGGCTACAGCGTCAACTCGCCCTTCGGCCTGCGCCGGATGCCCTGGGAGCGGCATGGCCGCCTGCATGAGGGCGTCGACATCGCCGCGCCGTCCGGCAAGCCGGTCGTGGCGGTCGCCGACGGCGTGATCACCAAGGCGGGCCGTAGTTCCTCCTATGGCCGTTATGTCGAGGTTCGGCACGGCGAGGGCCTGGCCAGCTTCTACGCCCATCTTGGCCGCATCGACCCGCGCGCCAAGGCCGGTGTGGCGGTGAAGGGCGGGACGATGATCGGCAAGATCGGTTCCAGCGGGACCTCGACCGGTCCCCATCTGCACTTCGAGATGCGCCATAAGGACCGGCCGTTGAACCCGGTGTCGTTCATCGACCGTGAGTTCGCGACGGCCGACAATCTGCCGCTGAAGGCCGCCGCCCACTATTCCAAGCGGGTGCGCGTGGCCCAGGTTTCCAATATTCCGCCGAGCAAGCGCGATGGGCGCGCCGCGCGCCGGGCCAAGGACGGCCGGGTCACGGCCACCCTGGAAGTCGCCGCTGCAGCCGCCGACTAAGGCCTGGCCCGGCCAAACGCGCGGTCGGCGACGAAGGCGGCGAATAGGATCGCCGCGCAGGCGGCCGCCACGAACCAGGCCGGATGGGGAATGCTGGTCATGGTCCAGGCTGCGAAGCAGAAGACCAGCAGGCTGGTGATCCGGCCGGCCAGGGCGCGGCGGCCGGCGATCAGATTGGCGGTGGACGAGCCGGCCAAGACGCCCAGGAACCAGGCCAGCAGCACGGCGAACTTCGCCTCGATCGGCACGCGCGACATCACGGTCTGAAGCTGGGCGGGATCGGTCAGGTCCACGCCGGGCGGCGGCGGGAAAATAGTGTGCCCCATGCCCTCGACCACGGCGGTGACGATCGCGCCGACGACGACACCCAGCACCACACCCAAAATTAGCCGCAACATCGTCTTCGTCTCCAGGATCGACCTGGCCGCAACCTCGGCTAGATTGCGCCGATGCTCAAGGTTCTGCGATGACGACCCAGCGTTTCCATCCGACGCGCGGCGAATTGATCGATGTCGGCGGTCGCCGGATGCGGGCGGTTCGCGCTGGGGGCAAGTCCGAACGCCCAATGATCATCCTGGAAGCGGGCTCGTTCGGCTGCGCCGCCGACTGGGCGGTCGTTCAGGATCGGCTCGCCGGCAAGGGCCTGGCCAGCATCGCCTATGACCGCGCGGGCCTGGGCTTCTCCGACCCCGGCCCCGAGCCGCGCGACGGCCGGGCGATCGCCGCCGACCTGGAGATCATGCTGGAGCGGATGGGCGAGCATGGCCCGTTCGTGGTCGTCGGTCACTCGATGGCGGGGCTGATGGTGCGGGTGTTCGTGCCGCGCAATCGAGGCAAGGTGGTCGGGGTCGTGCTGGTCGACGCCGTGACGCCCGAGATGATGGACGTCAAGACCGCGGCCCGCGCGGTCCATGCTTATCGCCGGGCCATGAAGTTTGTCGGGCGATGGTCGGGCCTGGGGTTCATGGGGCCGGTCTCGCTGCTGATCGGCGACATGATCGGCCTCGAGGGCGAGGCCTCGAAGGAAAAGCGCCGCATCTACGGCTCGCCCGTCCACACGCGTTGGTCGGCCGAGGAGGTCCAGAACTGGGTGCGCACCGCAAACCAGGGCCGCGAGGCCGGGACCTTTGATCCCGACCTGCCGGTGGCTGTGGTGACGGCGGGCGACGAACCGACGGCCGCGCCGCTGAAGGCGCTTGAGGCTGCGCCGGCCCACGCTTCGCGTCACGGTTATGTCGATCATGTACACGGCGCCAACCACGCCAGCCTGCTGGGCAAGAAGTTCGCCGATCCGATCGTCGTCGGGATCGAGCACGTCCTGGCTGCCGCCGGGCGCTAGGGTTCCCGAACGATCACGCCGCAGGCCGCGAGCAGGCGGCCGTGGACCAGTGAGCGGATCGACACCACCTCCGATGAACTGAGGAGCGGGCAAGTGACGGCGCCGTCCGCAGCGATGATCGCCGGAAGGCCGCCCCGGGCGTGGGCCGGGATGGAGCGTAGCGCCTCGCGCTCGGCGGCGGGCAAGCGGGCGGCGTGACCGGCCAGGGCGACGATGCGCGCCGCCTGGGGGGAGCCGATCTCGAACCGCCCGTCCCAGACGCCCTGGTCCTGCAGAACCAGGTCGGCGAGGCCGCCCCGCCGGATCTCGCCGGCCTCGCGCATGAAGCGCGCCTCATGGGCGTCGGCTTCGATCCTCGCGCCGCACAGGGTGGCGGTGACGGGCTCTGGCCCCCGCAGGGCGAGGGTCAGCCGTTCGAGGCGGTCGCCGCGCGGCGGCCGGGCCGTGCCGGCGGCGCAGAGGCTGGCGGCGGCGATCAGCCTGGGAGCCTGCGGCGCGGCGAGCACCGCACGGGGCAGCGAGATCACGCCGGCCGGATCGACGCTCGCCGTGCGCGCGAGATCGGCCAGATCGTTGGACAAGTCCGGGCTGAGCGCTGCGCCGGCCGCCGTCATCGCGGCCCGCGCGCGAGGACGGGCGAAGCGAAGGTCGCTGTTGCTGGGGTCTTCGATCCAGGTCTCGCCCTTGGCGGTCAGCCAGTCGCGGATTTGCGCCCGGCCTAGTCCGAGCATCGGCCGCAGCAGGAAGGTGTCGCGTCCCTGCGGCCATACCGGCGAAGGGCTCCATTCGCGCGGGGACGGCGTGCTGGAACCTGCCGCGCGCATGGCGACGGCTTCGTCCAGGTCGCTCGCGGTATGACCAAGGAGGACCACCCGCGCGCCGATCTTTCGAGCGGCGTCCGCGAGCAGCCGGTGACGGGCCGCCCGGGCCGCGGCGGGCAGGCCCCGGGCCGGTTTGTCGCCGGTCCAGTCCAGGGCGTGGAACTCCAGATCGTGTCGGCTGGCCAGGGCCGCGCAGGCCCTCGTCCAGTCGCCGCTCTCGGGGCGTAGCTGATGATCGACCGTGAGGACGACAAGGCGGCGCCCGCGCTGGCGCGCCCAACTCGCGGCGATCAGGGTCAGGGCGTGGGAATCGCCGCCGCCCGAGAGGCCGATGGCGATCGGGGCGGGGGATGCTTGCCGCAGCCGCCGGTCGAGAACGGCGTGGACGCCGCCTGGCAGATCGGCGGCGGTCGTCGTCAGGCGGCGCACTTGGCCTGGGTGCGCGCGGCCGCAGCCCGGCTCTGCGTCGCCGCCGGCGCTTTCGGGTAGCGACGCTTGAATTCGTCCAGGGTCTGGCAGGCGTCGGCCGGCTTCTTCAGGGCGATCAGGCTGCGGGACAACTCGACCACGGCGTCGGGCGCCCAGCTGGTGTTCGGCCAGCCGCGGATCGCGCCAATATAGGCGCCGGCCGCTTCGGCTTGCGCGCCGCGGGCGGTCAGGGTCTTGCCCAGCCAGTAACGGGCCTCGGGGGCCTTGGCGCTGTCGGGATGGTTGGCGACATAGTCGCGGAAACTAGCCTCGGCGGCGTCATAGTCGCCGGCCAGCATGGCTTGCCGCGACCGAGAGAAGGCTTCTGCCGGGCTGAGGCCTGCGTTCGGCGAGGGGCCGCCGGCCAGATCGTTCGACGGGTTGGGCGCAGGCTGGGCGGCGGTGCTTTCAAACGCGGCGAGCCGGTCCGACAGCGCCTTGTTCTCGGCGCGCAGGGTCGCGGCGTCGCGCTTGGCCAGCTCGGCTTCGCGGGTGGCGTTCTCGATGTCGCCGGTCATCCGGGTCAGGCTCTGCTCCAATTCGCCCAGGCGGCGGGAGACTTCCTGCAATCGGTAGTCGGTCTCGGCCGGCTGCACGACGACCGGCTTCCCGGAGTCGCGGCCCTGGAACACGATGGCGCGCAGTTCGCGCATCACCTGCTCCATGCGGTCGAGCCGGCGGGCGTCACGTGCGTCCAGCGGGTCCATCGGGATTTGGGCGAGCGCGGTGGTGGCGATCAGGCTGAGCGCCAGGGGCAGGGCGAGGCGGCGGAACATCATGGGCGGCATCATCTACAGAATCGGACGGCCAAATTGGGGCTCTTCGAGGCGAGGTCTTGTTCGGCGGTGCAAACGCAAAGAGGGGACCCGATGGGCCCCCTCATGCATTTCGTTCGCCAGCAGGCCTTACTGCGCGCCGCCGACGATCGCCGTGCGGGCGTTCCGGTTGCGCTGGAAGGCTTCCTCGGTCGAGCCCGGATCGATCGGACGTTCCTTACCGAACGACACGGTCGAGATGCGCGACGGAGCGACCCCGCGCGAGACCAGGTGCTCGCGCACCGAGTTGGCGCGGCGCGAGCCGAGGGCGAGGTTGTATTCGCGGGTGCCGCGTTCGTCGGCGTTGCCTTCGATGCGGACCTGCACGTTCGGATAGCGCACCAGCCAGGCGGCTTGGGCGTCGAGCAGCGGCGCGGCGTCGGCGCGGACCGAATAGCTGTCCAGGTCGAAGAAGACGCGCTCACCGATGTTGATGACGAAGTCTTGGATGGTGCCCGGCGTGACCGTGGCGCTCGGCGCAGGCGCCGGGGTCGGCTCAGGCGTCGGGGCGACGGCGGGCGGCGGCGCGGTTTCCGGCGCGGGGCCGGGCTTCGGACGCGAGGCGCAAGCCGTAACGGACAGGGCGGCGGCCGCAACTAGGGCCAGTCGAAGGGCGTGCTTGGTATTGAAGCTCTGCACGTTGGCTTCTCCTATTTAAAGTTTCGACGATGGCGGGTCCCCACAGCCAGTTATTGTTTCTACCTGCCTTTTGGGGGATCGGACATTTGAAAAGCCTGTCAGGGCGGGAATATTACACCTGACAGGACTGGTTAATTCTGCAGTGGCGACCAGGCCGGATCGGATCCAGACCCCGGATAGGGCGCGGCCCGCAGGATCCGGCCCGTGACATCGACCGTCCACAGGCGCGGACCGGCGCCAGGCGTCTCGCGGCTGAACATCAGAACGCGGCCGTTGGGCGCCCAGGTGGGGCCTTCGTCCATGTAGCTGGTGGTGAGCAGCCGCTCGTCGGTCCCGTCCGGGCGCATGATGCCGATGTGGAATTGGCCTCCGGCCTGCTTGGTGAAGGCGATGAAGTCGCCGGTCGGGCTCCAGACCGGCGTCGTATAGCGCCCCGATCCGAAGGAAATACGACGGCCGCCGCCGCCATTGGCGTCCATCACATAGAGCTGGGCGGTGCCGCCCCGGTCGGAGTTGTAGACGATCCGGGCGCCGTCCGGAGAGAAGGACGGCGAGGTTTCGATCGAGGGATCGGAGGTCAGCTTGGCGCTGGTCCGGCTACGCAGGTCCATCACATAGATGTCGCTGTTGCCGTTGCGCTCGACCGAGAAGGCGACGCGACCGCCATCGGGCGAGAACCGCGGTGCGAACACCATGCCGGGGAAGTTGCCCAAGGTCTCGCGACGACCGCTTTCAAGGTTGAACAAGTAGATCGACGACCCTTCGGGCCGCAGCGCCATGTAGGTGATCTCCTGGCTGGTCGAGGAGAACCTGGGCGTCATGACGATGTAGGAGCCGTCGGTCAGGTAGCTCGGATTGGCGCCGTCCTGATCCATGATCGCCAGCTGCTTCTTGCGATCGATACGGCCGCCGCTCTCGGACACGAAGACGATGCGGGTGTCGAAATAGCCCTTCTCGCCGGTCAGCCGCTCATAGACGGCGTCGGAAATCTTGTGCGCCAGCTTGCGCCAGTTCTCCGGCGTGGTGGTGAACTGCAGACCCAGCAGCGGCTGCTCGGAATAGACGTCCCACAGGCGGAAATTCACGGTCAGGCGTCCGCCCTCGACCGTCGCCTGACCGTTGACCAGGGCCTGGGCGTTGATGGTTTTCCAGTCGGCGAAGCGGGGCTGGACGTTTACGTCCGGATTCTTCTCGATATAGGCCGCCTGGTTGATCGGCGCGAACAGGCCCGAGCGTTCCAGGTCGGCGGTGATCACCTGGGCGATCTCCGCGCCTTGGGCGCCGCCGAAGACCGGGATGGCGATCGGCAGCGGCTTGATGTCGCCCCGGTTCACATCGACCTCGATCTGGGCTTGGGCAGGCGCGGTGATCGCCGTCGTCGACAACAGCGCGGCCGCGAGCGCGAGGGCCAGGGTCTTCAGTCGCATGGGACGGATCTCCATTAGAGGCAGGCTTCGCGGGCGTTGAAATTGACGGCGATGCGGTCGCCGTAGAATTGACGTGGCAGGTCGCGGAACGGGGCGGCGGCGAAGACCGCGCGGATCGCGCGCTCGGCGGCGGCCTTTTCGACGGGGTTCGCCGAGCGCTCCTTGCCGCCGGCGTCCGGTTGTCCGAGCACCTGGCCGTTGGAGCTGAGGGTGAAAGTCACGCGGATGCGCACGTCGCGGCCGCCCTCGACCTCGCAGTTCGGGCTCCAGCGGCGTTGCAGTTCGTCGGTCATGCCGGCCACCGCCGCGGCGGCCTGGCCAGAGCCGAGGTCGGGCCGCGCCTCGCGCGCGGTCGCCGGGCGGCTCTCGCCCTTGGCGGCGGACGAGCGCTGTGAACCCGAGCTTTTCGCCGTCTTGGCGACGCTGGCGGCCAAGGCGTCGAGGTCCAGGCCCGGCGACTTCGGGGCGGGCTTGGCCGGGGCGGCCTTCGGCGCAGGCTGCGCGGGAGCAGGCTTAGGCGCCGGCGCCGGCGTGGGGACCGGTGTCGGCGCCGGTTTGGGGGCAGGCTTGGGCGTGGGGGCCGGCGGGGTTGGCGTTGGGGCGGGCTCGGGCGCGGCTGGAGACGGCGAAGCGTCGGGCACGGGCGCTTCGGTTTGGGCCGGCGCCTCCTCGGGCGCTTCGATCGCGGGGGCGAGGTTGGTGCTCGGCGCGTTGGCGACGATGTTGATCGGCACGGCGCCGCCGACCGGCAAGGACCGGCTCCACGGCCAGGCGATCAGGGCGGAGACGATCACCCCCGCATGCAGCAGGGCTGATGCGAGCATCGCCGCCGAGAATTCAGGCTTCTGCCGCGCCATTGCGATATCAGCGTTGATCGCCGCCCGACGATGGGCCGCCGGTGTCGGTGATCAGGTTGATCGTGGTGAAGCCCGAGGTCGACAGCGCGGCCATGACCTGGGCCACCACGGCGTAGGACGCCTGGCCGTCGGCGCGGACGTAGATCGGCTTGGTCGCCTGGTCGCCGACCATGGCGCGCAGGCGCGGGGCCATGGTGGAGAACGGCACGGCGTCCTCCTGGATGAAGATCGCGCCGTCGGACCGGATCGATACGGTCAGCGGCTCGGGCTGGTCTTCCATCGCGCCGGCCTCGGTCTTCGGCAGCTCGACGGGAACGCCGACGGTCAGCATCGGGGCCGAGACCATGAAGATGATCAGCAGCACCAGCATCACGTCGACCAGCGGCGTGACGTTGATCTCCGACAGCGCGCCGCGCGAGCGGCGGCCCCGGCGGCGGCGCGAGCCCCCGGTGGCGGAGAAGGCGTCGTGTGCGGAAAGCGCCATGACCCTAGACCCGCTCGGCCAGGCGGCGCTGGATGGCGGTCGACAGGTCGTCGGCGAAGCCTTCGAGGCGGCCGGCGTACTTGCCGGAGTCGGTCGAGAACTTGTTGAACGCGATATAGGCAGGGATGGCCGCGATCAGACCGATGGCGGTGGCGAACAGGGCCTCGGCGATCGAGGGCGCCACGACCGCCAGATTGGTCGATTTTTCCACGGCGATCGCCTGGAAGGCCTTCATGATACCCCAGACTGTGCCGAACAGCCCTACGAAAGGTGACGCCGTGGCGACGATGGCCAGGGAGCCCAGGCCGTTTTCGACGCGGGCGGTCTCGCGGGCGATCATGGTGTCGAGGGTGCGGTCGATGCGCTGGATCAGGAAGGCGGTCTGGCTTTCGGAGACCTGGCCGCGGGCCCGGGCCTCGCGCCATTCCTTCAGCGCCCCTTGCAGCATCCGGGGCAGGGCCTGGGTCGGACGCTCGCCGGCGTCGGCGGCGATCTCCTCCAGCGGCCGGCCGCTGGCGACCAGATCCTCGAAGTCGCGGGCCTCCTTGTTCAGCTTGGTCAGCCGCACGCTCTTGTCGATGATCACGGTCCACGACCACAGCGAGGCCAGGATCAGCCCCACCATCACGGACTTCACCACCCAGTCGGCGCGGATGAACAGATTGATGAAGCTGAAGCTCTCGGCGGTGATCGGGGCGACGTCCATGCTCTCCAAGGGCTCCGTTAGCAATGAGGCGCACGATTTCAAGCTGCGCGCGGTGGCGAACTTAAGGCCGCCAAGTCTGGTTAACCGGCTTCTAACGCGGAAAGGGTGAAGGCCGTTTTACGGAAACCTTACGCAAACAGCGGGCGCAGGGTGTCCAACATGCCCGGCGGCGGCTTGCGCGGCCGGCCGCTCAAGTCGATGCAGGCCGCCTCGACCACGGCCTGGCAGACCAGTTCCTCGCCGCGGGTGATTCTCTGGCTGATGAACAGCCGCGGGCCGCGCGCGGAGTCGTAGGTGGTCCGCACCGCCAGGGCGTCGTCGATCCGCGCCACGCGCTTGAAATCGATCTCCATGCGGACGATCGCGAAGGCGGCGGGATCGGGCCGGTCCAGCAGGTCGGCGTGCCGCACCCCGGCCACCCGCAGGAAGTCGGAGCGGCCGCGCTCGAAATAGCGGACATAGTTGCCGTGATAGACGACGCCGGTGAAGTCGGTGTCCTCGTAATAGACCCGCACCGGCAGGACATGCTCGCGGCCCTCGAGGAAGCCGGCGGAGGGTTCGATGCTCATGGGG
>JBEBYB010000089.1:0-11146 GCA_040391295.1 Phenylobacterium sp.
TCATCGCCATCCTGGGCATGGACGAGCTGTCGGAAGAGGACAAGCTGACCGTGGCCCGCGCCCGGAAGATCCAGAAGTTCCTGTCGCAGCCCTTCCACGTGGCCGAACAGTTCACCAACATGCCTGGCGTGTTCGTGAGCCTCGAAGACACCATCCGCTCGTTCAAGGCGGTTGTTGAAGGCGAGTTCGACCACCTGCCGGAAGCGGCCTTCTACAACGTCGGCACCATTGAAGACGCTGTGGCCAAGGCCGAACAACTGGCTTCGGAAGCCTAAGCAGCATGGCCGGGAAGCTTCACTTCTCCCTCGTCTCGCCTGAGCGCGAACTGTTCTCCGGAGCGGTCGACCAGGTCGATGCGCCGGGCGCCGAGGGCGACTTCGGCGTCCTGGCCGACCACGCGCCGTTCATGACGACGCTCAAGCCAGGCCGGGTGACGGTGTTCAATGGCGGGGTCACCACGATCTTCGCGATTGAAGGCGGTTTCGCCGACGTCACGCCGGACGGCCTGACCATCCTCGCCGAACAGGCGAGCGAGGTCGCGGCCTAGGGATCTATTTTCGGCCACGCCCGGCGCCTTTCAGGCGTCGGGCGTGTGTCGTTTTAGGCCCAGGTTTTGCGGCCTGATCCCAGGGCGCAGACTGGGCATTCGCCTCGGAGGCGGCGTATTGTTTCGCTAGAACACTTGCGGGGCACACCCACTTTCGAGTGTTATGCGCGACGACAAGTTTAGGGGAATCCGCCAAATGCGCACCGCCATCGTCAGTCTGATCGCTCTCGCCGGCTTCGCCACGGCGGCCCACGCCCAACCGGCGGCCGACCCGGCGCCTCCCGCTGTTCAGGCCCCCGCGGCTTCGCCGACGGCCGCCGCGCCGGCGCCTGCTGCGCCCGCCGTCGACGAAAAGTCCTATGTGCTGCCGACGACCGGCGCCGAGGGCCAAGTCATCGACGTGATCAATCGCGTCTGTAAGCCCCTCGTGAAGGGTGGCGACCTCGGCCAGTTGGCCGGCGGTCTCGGCTACAAGAAGAACAAGCGCGAAGGCACCTATGTCGCCACCCTGGTCGAGAAGCCCTATACCCTGACGATCTGGCCGCAGGGGTCCAACAAGGACGTTTGCCGCCTGACGCTGAAGTACGGCATCGATCAGGAAAAGCCGATCATCGTCGGCCTGAACATCTTCTCGTTCCTGCACAAGCCGGAGCTGCTGCAGCAGCGCAACGACTTCGTGCCGGCCACCGACTTCAAGCGCATCACCAATTCCTGGGAATATTTCACCGATCACGAGTCGATCGGCCTGGTGTTCCTGCAATTGAAGAAGCCGGACGGTTCGCCGGTCGGCAAGGCCTGGGACGAGGCCGAAGTGCTCTATTCGGAACGCACCTTCTAAAAGTCAGACCTGCCGCCGCCGGTAAGGCGGCCTAGCTAGAACAAGGCGCGGGGGACGACCCCCGCGCCTTTGCCTATTCCCCCGGGGACGACCCCGTCAGCTAGGAGCGTGCGCCATGGCCTGGGTTATCCTGTTCTTTGCCGGCCTTTGCGAAATCGGCTGGGCCGTAGGGCTCAAATACACCGACGGCTTCACCCGGCTGTGGCCGACCGTGTTCACCGGCGTCAGCCTGGTGATCTCGATGGCCCTGCTCGGGATCGCGGTGAAGACCCTGCCGCTCGGCACCGCCTATGCGGTCTGGACCGGGATCGGCGCGGTCGGGACCGTCGTCCTCGGCATCTTCCTGTTCAAGGAACCGGCGACCGTCGTCAGGCTGGTCTGCGTGGGGCTGATCGTCGCAGGCATCCTTGGACTGAAGTTCTTTTCAACCCCGGAGTAGCGGGCCGATTGACGCGCCCGGCGCGTCGGCTCCAGGGTTCCTCCAAACCTCTGCTGTTTGGAGTTCTTCCTGATGACGATGCGCGCTCTGCTGCTTGGAACCGCCCTGGCCTTCGCGAGTGTCTCGGCCGCTCCCGCCGCCGATCTTCCGCGCCGCGAGGAAGGCCAGATGGTCTTCGACAACGTGCCGGTGACCCCGCCGGCCCTGCAAGCCGCCATCGCTCCCTACTATAACGCCCGCTCGGCGGTGTTCGAGGATTGGCTGGCCGACGGTTCGATCCTGATCGCCACCCGGTTCGGCGACACCAACCAGATCCACCGCGTCGCCGCGCCCGGCGCGGCGCGCACCCAGCTCACCTTCTTCAAGGAGCCGATCAATGTCGCCAAGGCTCAGCCCGGCGCCGAGCGGTTCGTCTATCTGCGCGACACCGGCGGGGCGGAATACTACCAGGCCTACGCCCGCAGCCTGAACGGCGCTGAGAGCCGGCTCACCGCTCCGAAGACTCGCAACAGCGACTTCGTGTTCAGTTCCGATGGTCGCCAGGTGATCTGGGGACAGGTCACGGCCGGCGACCCCGACAACGTCATCATGATCGCCGACGTCGCCGCGCCGGAAGGCCGGCGGGCGATCTTGGCGGGCAAGGGCTCGAAGGCGCCGCTCGACATCTCGCCGGACGGCAAGTCGCTGCTGCTTAGCCGCTACAACTCGGCGACCTTCGTCGAACTGTTCGTGCTCGACATCGCCAGCGGCCAGGTCCGGCCCGTCGGCCCCACCGATCGCAAAGCGGCCTATGTCGGCGGCGCCTTCACCGCCGACGGCAAGGGCGTGGTGACCCTGTCCGACGACAAATCCGACACGACCCGCCCGGTCGTCATCGACCTGGCCGGCGGCGCGATGCGCGAGCTCGACCCTGGCCTGAAGTGGCCGGCCGAGGACTTCGCGCTCAGCAAGGACGGCGCGACCGTCGCCTATGTCGTCAATGAGGAGGGCTACTCGCGCCTGGTCCTCAAGAACGTGGCGAGCGGCAAGACGCTGCCGTCGCCCAAGCTGCCGCAGGGCGTGATGACCGGACTGGGCTTTTCGCCGGACGGCCAGAGCCTGGCGTTCAGCCTCTCGACCTCGACCTCGGCCGGCGATGTCTGGAGCTTCGCGCTCGCCGACCAGAAGCTTGTCCGCTGGACGCAGAGCGAGCTGGGCGGCCTGGATCCAGCCCAACTGGTCGAGCCGACGCTGTTCCGCTACCCGACCTTTGACAAGCGCTCGATCCCGGCCTTCATCTACAAGCCGCTCGCCAAACCCGGCGAAAAGCTGCCGGTGATCATCCAGATCCATGGCGGCCCTGAAGGCCAGGAACAGCCCAACTTCAATCCCCGGCGCCAGTCCTGGGTCAACGAGGTCGGCGCGGCGGTGATCATCCCCAACGTCCGCGGCTCCAGCGGTTACGGCAAGACCTACCTCAACCTCGACAACGCCGAGAAGCGCGAGGACTCGGTCAAGGACATCGGGGCCCTGCTGGACTGGGTGGCGCGGCAGCCCGACCTCGACGCCAGCCGCGTGGCCATCGTCGGCCAGTCCTATGGGGGCTACATGGCCCTGGCGGTGGCGGCCCACTACAACGACCGCATCGCTGGCGCGATCGACCTCTACGGCATCTCCAATTGGACCACCTTCCTGAAGAACACCGAGGGCTATCGTCGCGATCTTCGCCGAGCCGAGTACGGCGATGAGCGCGATCCGAAGATGGCCGCCGTGTTCGACAAGATCTCGCCGCTCAACATGAGCGCGCGGATGAAGAAGCCGATGATGATTTATCAGGGCGCCAACGACCCGCGCGTCCCGCAGTCGGAGTCCGAGCAGATGGTCGCCAAGCTGCGCGCCCAGGGCACCGAGGTCTGGTATGTCCTGGCCAAGGACGAGGGCCACGGCGTCGCCAAGAAACAGAACACCGAAGCGGTCCGCGCCACCGAGATCGTGTTCCTGCAAAAGGTGCTGGGGACGAAGTAGGGCGCTTCCTAGCTTTGCTGACGGCCGTCCGCGTGGTGAGCATCTTGTTGCGGAGCATGTTTCGTCCTTAGATCCTCCCCCGCTGGGGGAGGTGGATCGACACGTAGTGTCGAGACGGAGGGGGCATGGAGGCGCCGGACCGCACGCGAGCTTTTGCGAGAGCCTTGCGCGGGAAGATGACCTTGCCGGAAGTGCTGCTCTGGAAGGCGCTGAAAGGCCGCCGGCTCGACGGGCTGCACTTTCGGCGGCAGCACCCGCTCGGGCCGTACATCCTGGATTTCTACTGCGACGCCGCGAAGCTCTGCGTGGAGATCGACGGCTATAGTCATGGGACGGGAAGCCATCCCGAGCGCGACGAACGACGTGATGCGTGGCTGCGCGAGCAGGACGTGACGACGTTGCGAATCTCGGCGTCGCTAGTCCTCAACGACGTCGACGACGCGGTTTCAACGATCCGTCAGGCGTTGGAGTCCTAGTCCCCCTCAGTCAGCTTTGCTGACAGCTCCCCCAGCGGGGGAGCATCCAAGGTGAGGCCTCAAGCCGGGGCTTGTTGCTCGGCGAGCCACTCCAGGGTGGCGGCGGCGACGTCTTCCCAGCCGGGTTCGCCGGGCAGCCAGTGGCTCATGCCGGCGATCTCGCGATAGGTCCCGCCCAGCCGGGTGGCGGTCTGGCGCACGGTCGAGGGGGGGTGGACCACGTCGCGCTGGCCGGCCATCACCAGGCAGGGCGCGTCCAACGGCCCGACGCCGACGCTGGTGGTCATGAACGGATCAAGCCACCAGTTCAGCGCTTCCCAGAGGGCGCGGCCGCTTTCCGGGCGCAGCCGGGCGACGGCGGCGTCTTGGGCGGGCCTTGCCATCCGATCGAGGCTGTAGTGGCGCATCAGGCTGGCGTCGGGGGCTACGCCCTGGGCCCAGAAGGGGCCGAGCATGTGCAGGCCGAAGGCGGTGACCGCCTCCTCCATCGACGAGGAGGCCACGCCCCACGGGGCTGAGGGGGCTAGCAGCACCACCGCCCGGACCCGGGTCTTGCGAGCCGCCAGGGCCGCCACCAGGCCGCCCAGCGAATGTCCCATCAGGATGGCGGGCTGGTCTTGCGCGGCGCAGAGCTCGGCGATGTCGCGGGCGTAATCGGTCATCGACACCCCGACCACAGCCTCGGCGCGGTCGCTCGGCCCATGCCCGCGCAGGTCGGGCGCCAGCACGGTATGGCCGGCGGCCTCGAACGGCTTGCGGAAGTTCTCGAAAGCCCAGCCGCCGCAAAAGGCGCCGTGCGTCATGACGATCGGCGCGGGCATGTTTTCCTCGGGGGTCAGGTTGCGGGGGCGGTCGGCGGCGTCAGGCCGCGCGGCCGCGCAGGCCCGCGAAGTCGTGGAAGGCGGCGACGACCTTTTCGTAGATCGCCTTCTTGAACGGCACCACCAGGTCGGGGGCCTCGCCCAGACGGCCCCAGCGCCAGGCGTCGAATTCGGGGTGGCCCTGGCCGGAGAGGTCGAACTCGCTCTCGTCGCCGTCGAAGCGCAGGGCGAACCAGACCTGGCGCTGGCCCTTCCAGCCCTTGGCGATCTTCGAGCCGTTGTGGCCGGGAGGGAAGTCGTAGGCCAGCCAGCCGTCGGTGCGGCCAAGCAGGGTGGTGGTCGTCACCCCGGTTTCTTCGGCAAGTTCGCGGCAAGCGGCCAGATAGAGGTCTTCACCGCTGTCGACCCCGCCCTGCGGGAACTGCCAGTTATGCGGCCCGGTCGTGCCGAACCGCCGTCCCAGCCATACGCGGCCATCGGGGTGGAACAGCACCACTCCAACATTCGGGCGATAGGCGGTGAGGTCGGTCATCGCATTCCATTTAACGACGCTGGGTCAAAGCGGAAGCCGGAGCCAGCTGATAACCCCTAGATTCTACCGATTCAGCCCACTTAGCGACCTGCGATAGCGTCACAGGATAGGCAAAGCCCGATCCCAGCGCCTGGCCGTGCTGCAGGGCGCCGGCCTCGATCGCCAGCAGTTGCTGGTCGATGGCCTGGTCGGAGAGTTGCTCGTCGATGATCCTCAGGGCCGAGGCCCGCGGCACGCCGCCGCCGCGCCGTGCCGCCTGCCCGTCGTCGACGAAGGCCAGGCCTCGGCCGCGCAGGCCCCCGGCGAAGGCGGTCATGCCGGTGTCGGAGGTCAGGAATCGCGAGCCCAGGTAATTGGTCACGCCGAAATAGCCGGTGGCCCGCGACAGCACCCATTCCAGCTTCTTGACCGTCTCGGGGCCTGGGGCGTTGGCCATCAGGGTGTAGGGGCCCGGATCGTTGTCGGGGTAGTCGGTGGGCTCCATCGGAGTCTCCAGCAGCACCTCGTGGCCGGCGGCGCGGGCCAGGTCGATCCAGCCTTGCAGGCCGTCGGAATAGGGCACGAAGGAAAGGGTGATCTCCGGGGGCAGGGTGTCGATGGCCTGGCGGGTGGCGGTGGCGTTGAGGCCCAGGCCCCCGATGACCAGGGCCACCTTCGGCCGGCCGTTGGAGACGAAGGGCCGGGCATAGGCCTCGGCCGGGGTCTTGCCGTTGGCGGCGATGATCGGCAGCGGGCCGCTGGGGCCTTGAGCATGGAAGCCGGCCAGCGGCGCTGGGGCCAGGGGATCGGCGGCGTGGAAGGCCTGGCCGCCGGCCATGGTGATGGTCGCCTGGCCCATGGCGTCTTCGGCGCCGATCGGCGTCTCCGACAGTCGGAAGACGTCCTCGGTCACGGACGGCCTAGCCGAGCCGTCGGTCAGGGCTTCGCGCCAGCCTTCAGGGGCGGTGTCCGCATTGATCTTGGCCAGGGAGAGCCGCACGACCGGCGTGCTGGCGGCCGGATCGCCGATCAGGGCGATGACGATCAGCAGGGTGACGACGAACAACCCGGCCGCGGCGCCGGCGCCGGCATAGGGGTTCGACAGCACGCGGAGCAGCGCCTCCGGGGCGTGGAAGCCCGAGGTCGGCGCGGCGATGGCGGGAGACAGATTTTTCTTGGAAAACATTGATGATCACGGAACGTTCCAGCACTGGAGCGTCCGCGAATATGGTTAACAAACGACTTATACAGTGAACGTCGGCGTCTATTCCCAACAGGCGCGGGGCCTGGAAGGATTAGACGCCGAGAGTCGTTTATTTTTTCTCACTAGGCTCTTCGCCGGTCGACACCGCGGCTGCCGCGGCCGCACCCTTCGGGGCGACGACGGCGGCCATCTTTGGCGCGGGCTTGGGCAGTTTCGGCGTCGCGGCGACCGAGCCGTAGCGCAGCACATCCATGGCTCGCGACAACTGGAAGTCCTTCTTGGCGTCGAAACCTTCCGGCGGAGCCTCGGCCGGCACGTGGGCGCCGCGGCGGGCCTTGCCGTCTTCGGCGTTCAGCGCGTTGCGGAACGAGGCCTCCGAGAACTGGAAGGCCTTGTTGGCGATCCGTTGCGCCTGCTCGCCGGTTTCGGCCACCTCGAGGTCCGGTTCGATGCCGGTCTTCTGGATCGAACGGCCCGAGGGCGTGTAGTAGCGGGCCGTGGTCAGCTTCAAGGCGCCGTCCATGCCGCCGCGCAGCGGGATCACGGTCTGCACCGAACCCTTGCCGAAGGTGGTCAGGCCGACGACCTCGGCGCGTTTGCGGTCCTGCAGGGCGCCGGCGACGATCTCGGCGGCCGAGGCCGAGCCGGAGTTCACCAGCACCACCATCGGCAAGCCGCCGGCGTCGTCGCCCGGCTTGGCGTTGTAGCGTTCGATGTCGCGCGGATCGCGGCCGCGCTGGGAGACGACCTCGCCGCCTTCCAGGAACATGTCGGAAATGCCGACCGCCTGGTCGAGCAAGCCGCCGGGGTTGTTCCGCAGATCGAGGATCAGACCCTTCATCTTCGGGTTCTTGGCGCGCAGGTCGGCCAGGGCGGTCTGGGCCTCGTCGGTGGTCTTCTCGTTGAAGGCCGAGACGCGCAGGTAGCCGTAGTCGCCGTCCATCTTGGCGCTGGCGGACTTGGTCTTGATGATCTCGCGAACGATCTTCACGTCGAAGGGATCGGTCTTTTCCCGGGCGATGGTCAGAGTGACCGCCTCGCCGGGCTTGCCGCGCATCTGCTTGACCGCTTCGCTGACCGACAGGCCAAGCACGCTCTCGCCATTGACCGCGGTGATGAAGTCGCCGGCCTTCACGCCGGCCTTGAAGGCGGGCGTGTCGTCCATGGGCGAGATCACCTTGACCACGCCTTCTTCGCTGGTGACCTCAAGCCCCAGCCCGCCATATTCGCCGCGCGTCTGATCGCGCATGTCGTCGAAGCTGTCGGGATTCAGATAGCCGGAATGCGGGTCGAGCGAGGTCAGCATGCCGTCGATGGCCGCTTCGATCAGCTTTTTGTCGTCGACCTCGGTGACGTACTGGCGTTCGACCGTGTCGAGCACGTCGCCGAACAGTTCCAGCATCTTGTAGGTCTTCGCCTTAGGCTGAGCGGAGGCATAGGCCTGCTGGCTCACATAGGCCATGGAACCAGCGCCGAGCACGAAGGCCGTCGCTCCGATCAGAAGATACTTTCGCATATCAGGCCCTTAAGCCTCCCTTGCGGCGGAACTGCGCCGCACAGCGCTCGAAATTCCACGTTCCACACCAATTCCGGCGGAATTGGTTCGCATTTATTCCGTCTTGTTTCCCAGCCACTTCGCCGGATCGACGGGGACGCCGCGTTCGCGGACTTCCAGATAGAGTTCAGATGGGGATTGTCGCCCATCCGTCATCCACCCGACAGGAAATCCTGCCGCGACCGATTGTCCGATACCGACGGTCGCTCGATCCAGGCCAGCCAGAACCAGATGGTAGCCACCGGGCAGGCGCAAGATCAAGATGACCCCCCAGCCCTTCACAGGTCCGACATATTGGACCAGACCGGCCTCCGGCGCGGCGACCTCGGCGCCTTTCGGCGCGGCGATGATGACGCCGGTGGATTCTCCGCCCCCTGTCAGGGCCTCGCCGAAACCATGGGTGATCGGCCCCTTGACGGGCGGCAGCAGCCTCGCGGGCGGGGTGATCGGGCCGAACTCGAGCGGCGCGGCGCCGGGCGGGGTCGCCTCCAAGCGTTCGCGGTGCTCGGCCAGCTGGGAGTCGTGGGTGAACAAGGCTTCGCTGGCCACGGCGGCCAGGCGGCGCTGACGGGCGATCTCAGCAGCTTCGCCGGCGTAGACCTTGGCCCGCCGCTGCAACTCGGGAGTGATGGCCTTGACCAGGATGGCGGCGCGGACGGCCTGCGTGGCGTCCTGGGGGCTGACCAGCAGGGCCGGCGGCGGATCGCGCCGGAACTGCGCCAGGGCCGTCAGCAGCCGCGCCATGCGGTTCAGGTTGCGGCCCTGCTCGGCGTTCAGCACCGTCTCGCGAACGTTGAGCCGTTCCAGCTTCAGGCGGTCGTCGGCCGCCGCATAGGCCATCGCGGCTACGCCCAGGCTAAGGGCGAGCGCGCAGGTCACCGGAAGGGCCAGGCCGCGGCGGAGCGTCATTGTTCTGGGATAGACCTTGAGGCCATGGCCCTCAATCGCGGTGATAGGGGCTGCCGGCCAGGATGGTGACGGCGCGATAGACCTGCTCGGCCAGCATGGCGCGCGCCATGGCGTGCGGCCAGGTCTGGGGTCCGAAGGCGAGCTTGCTGTTGGCTTGCGCGAGCACCGACGGGTCCAGCCCGTCGGCCCCGCCGATCACGAACACCATCTTGCGCACGCCGTCGTCGCGCAGGCGCGCGATCTCGGCGGCGAAGGCGCGTGAAGCCCTCGCCGTTCCGTGTTCGTCGCAGGCGATGACATGGGCGCCTTCGAGGTGCGGACGCAGCACCTCGGCCTCCGGGGCCTTGCCCGGCTTCTTCGCCTCGACCTCGACGACCTCGACCGGGCCAAGGCCCAGCGAGCGGCCGGCGGCGGTCGCGCGATCCACGTAAAGTTTGACGAGATCGACCTCGGGCGAGCGCGGCAGCCGCCCGACGGCCAGAATGGCTATCTTCAGGAGGCCTGCGTCCGGTGCGGGGCGTCGACCGCCCAGATCTTCTCGATGTTGTAGAACTGGCGCACTTCGGGGCGGAACAGGTGGATGATGATGTCACCCGTGTCGATCAGCACCCAGTCACAGTGCGGCAGACCCTCAACGCGGACCTTGCCGTAACCGGCTTCCTTGAGGGCGCGCAGCAGGTGATCGGCCAGCGCGCCGACGTGACGATGCGAGCGGCCCGACGCGACGATAAGTCCGTCCGCTACGGCGCTCTTGCCTTTCAGGTCGATGAAAACGACATCCTGCGCCTTGTCGTCGTCGAGACGCGCCAGAATGAGATCTCCGAGGGCGACGATCTTCGCCTCGGTTTCGGGAGAGGCCACCTTAAACGGGGCTTCTTCGTGCGCACTAGGCGCGGGGTCAGGGCTCAGCGGGGTCGCTCCTTTGTTGCCTCGCTAGAGGAGACATAGCATAGGAAGACGCATCGGTCAGCCCAACTCGCAAAGTCCTCAAATAGGCGGCTAAGCCCCACCTTGTCGCATACGCTCGCGCAATGCGCTAGAGGATTGAAAATTAAGCGGTCCGGTCAGGAAAACCCAACGCGGGGGATCTGCTCCCGGCAGTAGCTTGGCCTGCTGCGGCGGCACGCGGGCATGGGCGAACCGGCGGGCGGCCGGCGAGAAGCGGCTCTTTAGCGAAATCCACGGCCGCGAGACGACGGCCACCGGGACCTCGGCCATGATCTGGGTCCAGCCGCGCCAGCGGTGGAAGGTGGCCAGGCTGTCGGCGCCCATGATCCAGACAAAGTGAACGCCCGGGAACCGCGTCTTTAACGCCCGCAGGGTGTCGACGGTGTACTGCGAGCCAAAGCGGGTCTCCGCGTCGCTGACGATCATGCTGCGGCCGCTGACCACCCGGCGGACGCCCTCCATGCGCGCGGCCAGGCTGGCGGTCTCGCGCGACGACTTCAGCGGGTTCTGCGGCGAGACCAGCCAGATCACCCGGTCCAGGCCCAGGCGCCGCCGCGCGGTTTCGGCGACGTGAGCGTGACCTTCATGGGCCGGATTGAACGAGCCGCCATAGAGGCCGACGCGCATCCCCGGCTGCAAGTCGAAGCCGAGCTGCAGGGCCGCCGGACGGCCCGCCATGGGCCGGCGCTTAGCCGCGCCGGCGAACCACACAGGGTCCTCGCGGGCTCAAAGCGGCTTGGCCGTGCCGGGATTGCGGTCGAGATCAAGATCGGTCTGGCGGACCTTGGCGCGCACCGTGAAGACGCCGTCGCCGGAGAGGACGCCGGCGCGGGCGAACAGCCGGCCATGCTCCCAGTTGGAGAGGCCAAGCTCGGGGCGGTTCAGGGCGAACTG
>JBEBYB010000090.1:0-11141 GCA_040391295.1 Phenylobacterium sp.
TCGGACGGCGCCTGCGGCGGCCAGTTCACCGCCAACACCATGGCCTGCGTGTCCGAAGCCATCGGCCTGGCCCTGCCGCTCTCGGCCTCGTTGCCCGCGCCCTACCTGACCCGCGACGCCTATGCCGTGGCCTCGGGGGAGACGGTGGTGCGGCTGATCGCCGAGCAACTGCGCCCGCGCGACATCGTCACCCGCAAGTCGTTCGAGAACGCCGCCGTCGTGGTCGCGGCCACCGGCGGCTCCACCAATGGCGGCCTGCACCTGCCGGCTATGGCTCATGAGTGCGGCATCGAGTTCACCCTGCGGGACTTCGCCGAAATCGCCGCCCGCACCCCCTATATCGCCGACCTCAAGCCCGGCGGCCGCTTCGTGGCCAAGGACATGGGCGAGGCCGGCGGCATGCCGATGCTGCTGAAGACCCTGCTGGAAGGCGGCTTCATCCACGGCGACTGCATGACCGTGACCGGCAAGACGATCGCCGAAAACCTGAAGGACGTGAAGTGGCGCGACGACCAGGTGGTGATCCGCCCGGTCTCCAACCCGCTGTCGCCCACCGGCGGCGTCGTCGGGCTGTGGGGCTCGCTCGCCCCCGATGGCGCCATCGTCAAGGTGGCCGGGATGGAGAGCCATCGCAGCCATCGCGGCCCAGCCCGGGTGTTCGACGGCGAACAGGCCTGCTTCGACGCGGTCGAGGCCGGCGACTACCAGGACGGCGACGTCCTGGTGATCCGCTACGAAGGCGCCAGGGGCGGTCCGGGCATGCGCGAAATGCTCTCGACCACGGCGGCGATCTCCGGCCAGGGACGCGGCGACAAGGTGGCCCTGGTCACCGACGGCCGCTTCTCGGGCGGCACGCGCGGCCTGTGCGTCGGCCACGTGGGGCCCGAAGCCCAGATGGGCGGCCCCATCGCGCTGGTGAAGGACGGCGACATCATCGCCATCGACGCCGACGCCGGGACCATGGACCTGGAAGTCGAGCCGGCCGAGCTTGCGCGCCGCAAGGCCGAGTGGGCGCCGCGCAAGACCAACTACAACTCCGGCGCGCTCTGGAAGTACGCCCAGATCGTCGGCCCCGCCCACCTGGGCGCCCTGACCCATCCGGGCGCGGCCGAAGAAACCCACATCTACGCGGATCTCTAAGGGCATGCGCACGGTCGGACTGCTGGGCGGCATGAGCGCCGAGAGCACCACGCTCTACTATCAGGCCATGAACCGCCTGGTGCGCGAGCGGCTGGGCGGGCTGCACTCGATGCAGATGCTGATGTGGTCGGTGGACTTCGCGCCCATCGCCCAGATGCAGGCCGACGGCGATTGGGAGGCGGCGGGCGAGGTTCTGGCCGAGGCTGCGGCTCGGCTGGAAGGCGCGGGCGCGCAGGCGATCATGATCGGCGCCAACACCATGCACCTGGTCGCCGATCAGGTGCAGGCCGCGGTCAGCGTGCCGCTGATCCACATCGCCGATGCGACCGCCGACGCGGTGAAGGCGGCGGGTTGTTCGCGGCCGCTGCTGCTGGCCACGCGCTTCACGATGGAAAAGCCGTTCTACCGCGACCGGCTGAGCGCCCAGGGCGTTGAGGCGATGATCCCAGACGACGCCGACCGCACGCGGCTGCACGCCATCATCTATGACGAGCTCTGCCAGGGCGTGATCACCCAGACCTCCAAGGTCGAGGTCCTGGCGATGATCGCCAAGGCGGGCGGGGCCGATTGCGTGATCTTCGGCTGCACCGAGGTCGGGCTGCTGCTGTCGCCGGACGATCTGACCCTGCCGGTGATCGACACCGCCCTGGTTCATGCACTGGCCGGGGTGGACTTCGCGCTGAGCTAGAGGCGCTCGTCGTCGTCCAGGTAGAAGGGCGCTTCGTCCTCGATGTCTTCGACAGGCTTCGGCGCGCGAGGCCCCACCGTGTGCGGCGCGATCGGCCGCCGCAAAATCGCCTCGGCGCGGGCCAGCCAGTGGTTGGCCTCCTGCACCGCGTCGCTGGGGGACGAGGCGCGCCGCCGGGTCTCGTCGCCGGCCAGCCACAGATCCAGATCAAAGTCGGGGTGGTGCGGATCATCGAAGACCAGCCGCAGGGTGACGCGCGCGGCATGTTCGACCGCCTGATCCAGAGCCAGGCGCGGCTCGCCGCGATGGACCCGCGCCAGGACCTGGCCATCGACGATCAGCTCTGCGCCGACCAGTTCGTCCACGCGATAGGGCAGCAGCCAGCCGCCGCTATCCCAGGCCACGGCCATGACACCGGTGGAGAAGTTGAAACCCGCGCCTCGGCCCCGCCCCGGCGCCAGGATGACGGCTTCGGGCGGTCCCTTCAGGACGCGCTTGAGCGCGCGGCGTATGCGCCGCTCTTCGTCCATCAGCCAGATGGCCACGCTGCCCAGTATGGTCACCGCGATCCCGGCGAGAGCCAGCAGCAGCAGGAGCCTTGGCCATTCACTCATCTGGCGACGCTACCGCTGTTCGTGGTTCTGGAGAAGACTTCGCCGGTCTGCCGATTGAACTGTCACGCACTTGGTGTCTTCTTGTCGTCGGCGCCGCGGGGGCGAAGACTTCGACCTAGGGACTTCAGGAGCGCAATATGGGTTTGTTGGACGGTATTTTGGGCGCCGCCGCGGGCGGCGAAGGTTCTCCGATCGGGGCGATCGCCGATCTGTTGGGCGGCCAGGAGGGCGGTCTTGGCGGCCTTATGAGCGCTTTCGAAAAGGGCGGTCTGGGCGGCGTGGCCCAATCGTGGATCGCCAGCGGCGCGAATCTGCCGATCTCGGCCGAACAGATCCAGGCTGTGCTGTCGTCGGGCATGGTGGCCGATTTCGCCGCCAAGCTCGGCGTTGATCCGGCGACCGCGGCCGACACCCTGGCCAAGGTCCTCCCGCAGGTGATCGATCACCTGACTCCCGATGGCCAGATTCCGGCCGGCGGACAGGGTGGTTTGGGCGGTCTCGGCGGGCTTGCCGACATCCTCGGCAAGCTCAAGGGCTAAAGCACGCTCGACCACCATCGTTTGAGCCCGGTCAGGATACGCCAGCTCAGGAAGATGAGGCCGATCGCGCCGACGAGCAGAACCAAGGCCACGACAATGGCGATCGCCGGCTGACTGAGCACGAGCCACAGTCCGCCGGCGGTGACCACGTCCTCGGTCGTGCTGACGGCGATGTTGCTGACCGGTTCGGGACTGGTGTTGACCGCCGCCCGAGCGCTGGCCTTGGCGCTGTGGCTGAGCAGCGCGGCCCCGCCGCCGAGCAGGAAGACGATCACCTGCCAGGCCGGATCGTGCGCATCGACCACGGCCAGGGCCAGCAGCGCCCCGCCCAACGGGCGGATGAAGGTGTGGGCGCCGTCCCAAAGACTGTCGAACCACATCACCTTGTCGGCGACGAACTCGGCGATCGCGGCGATACCGGCCACCCCGATCACCCATGGATTGGCCAGGGCGTCCAGGGATTGGATCTGCTGGGGCAGGTCGAGGAAGCCGAACCGCATGGCCAGGCCCGCGGCGGCGACGCAGGCATAGAGCCGCCAGCCCGCCAGGAAGCTCAGGCTCGCGGCCACGCCGACCATTTCGACAGCGCCCATGTCCCGCCCTTACGCCGTAGTCGCGGTTAACGTAACGCCGTTCAGCCGAATGGAGAAGCGCCTCAGGGCTGGTAGTTGAAGATGTAGGCGTCCTGCAGGAGCTTGTTCTCGCGCATGAAGACGGCCATCGACTCATAGGTGGCGGTGCGGATCGTGGCGTCCTGGTCGTCGGTCCTCAGCCGCTGGTCCGCGATCGGGCCGAAGAACCTCAGCAGGCCGTTGGCCTTGACCACGGTCGGCCTGTAGTGGGCCTTCAGGTTCGCGGTGATCTGGTCGGGATTGTCGGTTTCCCAGATTCCCGATCCGATGACGTTCAACATGAAGTTGTTGCAGTTCTGGTACTTGCGCGCCCAGGGGTTGGCCACCAGCGAGTATTCAGGATTGTGGACCTTCGCATAGGTCGGACTGTCGATCACCGCCAGGATGCGGCGCTGCATCTCCGGGCTGGGGATGATCACGGCCATGTCGTTGACGGTCGAGCCGCGGGTGAAATCCAGCGGGAAGTCCTGGACCAGGCGGCTCTCGACCTTCGACCAGGCTTTCCCGTCGCCAGCGTAGAGATTGTAGACCGCATAGCCCTTCACCGACTGGCCGTCGGCGGTCTGGATGTCGCGATAGACCCAGAAGGCCCCGTGCGTATAGGCGATACCCTCGGGCAGTTGATCGCGCATGCGGCCGGCGCGGAACACGATGGCCACCCGGGCGCCGCGCGCCGCCAGGTCACGCTCCATCTGCTTGGAGAAGGCGGCGGCTTGATGCGGGGTGAAGTGCGGGGCGATCGCCCGGGCCGACGAGTCCTGGGCGGCGGCGGGCAGAACTGCGCCGGTCGTCAGGGCGGCGGCGAGGGCCGCGACAACCAGCTTCATTGGGCGGCGGCTGGCTTGGCGACGTCGTAGGGCACCGCAGGCGCCGGATCGGGCGAGACGACGACCCGATCGTCCACCTTCAGCGGGCCGGAGGCGAACTTGGCCGAATCGCCGGCGGCTTCCGACACCCCAGCGCCGGCCTGGACCGAGGCTGCGCCCCCGCCGACGACGGCAGATCCGCCCGCCATCGAAGCCCCGCCGACGACGCTGGCGGGGACCGCGGCGACGCCGACTACGGCCTGCACGCCCGAGGCGGCCAGGTGGCCTGCCACTTCGGACGATGCTCCACCGGCGGCCGATGCGTTGGCGACGCTGTCCTGGGCGAGGGCGGGGCCGGCTGCGAGCGCCAAGCCCAGGGATACGAAGGTCAGAGCGCGCATGGGATCACCGATTCGACTGCAAAGCGTCGCAGTTAGGGATCGCGCGCCTGAACCCGAAATGAACTCTTCGCGATCTCAAAGATCGAGTTCGATGACCACTGGAACGTGATCGGAGGGCTTCTCCCAGCCGCGGACGTCCCTGTGGATCACGCACGCGCGCAGCTTGTCGGCGGCTTGGGGCGAGAGCAGGGCGTGGTCGATGCGGATGCCGTTGTTCCGCTGCCAGGCGCCGGCCTGGTAGTCCCAGAAGGTGTACGCCTCGGGCGAACCGTCGACCTCCATGAAGGCCTCTGTCAGGCCCAGCCACTTCAGGGCTCGGAACGCCTCGCGGGTCTGTGGCTGGAAGAGCGCGTCGCCGACCCACTTCTCCGGGTGGGCGGCGTCGCGCGGTTCTGGAATGACGTTGTAGTCGCCGACCAGGGCCAGCGGTTCCTCATAGGCGAGCAGTTCGCGGGCGTGAGCGTTCAGCCGCGCCATCCAGTTGAGTTTGTACGGGAATTTCTCGGTGTCGATCGGGTTGCCGTTGGGCAGGTAGATCGAGGCCACGCGAACCGGGGTCGGGCCGCTGACGACGGCTTCCAGATAGCGCGCGTGATCGTCGGCGTCGTCGCCCGGCAGTCCCTTGCGCACGTCTTCCAGCGGCGTTTTTGAGAGGATCGCGACGCCGTTATAGGACTTCTGGCCGTGGACTGCGATGTTGTAGCCCAGCCGCTCGAACGCTTCGGCGGGGAACTTCTCGTCGACGCACTTGATCTCCTGCAGGCAGGCGACATCCGGCGCGGCCTCTTCGAACCAGCGCAGCACCGTCTCCAACCGTGCGTTGACGGAATTCACGTTCCAGGTCGCGATACGCATCGGTGATTCCGCTCAGGTGAGGCTCTAAAGGGCCTGCGAACCTAGCGTCTGCTCATGGCCAGCGCCACCGCGACGGCCTTCGTACAACAATCATTGCGGCGTCATGGAACGGGTAGGTTGAACCTTAACAAAGGTTGCAGCGGCGCCTATAAGGTCAAGCTTGTCCCCAAGGCTGTTCAGTAAGAAGGCTCGTTTCATGCGTCAGGCCACCCAGATCGCGATGCTCGGTGCAGCGCTCTTGACCGCAGCTCCGACCGGCGTGTTCGCGCAAGGTCGTCCGGCCCAGGCGACGAACGCCCAGAAGATGCAGACCAACGCCATGGCCGAAGTGCCGCGTTGCACCCGCAAGTTGGGCACCCTGTCGATCACCAACGGCGACGATTCGCGCGGTTGGAACCAGTACAACCTCGCCCCGCCGGCCAAGCTGCTGCGTTCGATCGTGCAGAAGTCCGGTTGCTTCAACCTCGTGGACCGTGGCGCGGGCCTCAACGCGGCGGTGACGGAGCGTGACATCGGCGCGGGCCTTGGCCTGCAGCGCGGCTCGAATGTGGGCCAAGGTCAGGTCAAGGCGGCCGACTATGTGCTGGTCGCCGAAGTCCAGGCCGCGAACGGTAACGCCGGCGGCACGGCCCTGGCGGGTATCGCCGGCGGTCTGATCGGCGGAACGGCCGGCGGCCTGATCGGCGGGATCAAGACCCGCAAGCTGGAAGCCAACACCGTGTTGTCGCTGACCAATGTGCGCACGACTGAAACCATCGCGGTGACGGACGGCTACGCCGTGAAGAACGACATCGGTTGGGGCGCTGGCGGCGGGGTCGGCGGCTTCGGCGGCTTTGGCGGCGCGGTCGGCGGCGGCTACGAAGACACCGACACGGGCCGGATCGTGACCCTGGCTTTCGTCCAGGCCTATTCGAAGATGGTCGGCGAGTTGGGCCTGGTCTCCAACCAGGGATCGGCGGCCCAGGCCGCGCCGTCCAGGACCTTCACCGCGACCGCCCCGGTCAATATGCGCCGGATGGCCGACGCCAAGGGCGCTCTGGTCCGCACCCTGCCGCCAGGCTCGATCGTCTATCCGACCGGCCAGAAGAACGGCCTGTGGTGGGAAGTCGCCGACGAGAACGACAATGTCGGCTGGGTGCTGAACACCAAGCTCGAGCCGTCGCGCTAAGCTGAAATCAGGCGGAGGTCCGATGGGCCTCCGCCGACAGCCTTGATATCTAGATCGAGAAACTCACGCCGCAGCCGCAGCTGGACTTGGCGTTGGGATTGCGGATCTTGAACTCCGCGCCCGCCAACTCGTCGACATAGTCGATTTCCGAGCCCTTCAGCATCACCAGCGACATCTCGTCGATCAGCGCCGCCACCCCGTCGCGCTCGATCCGCAGATCGTCGGGCTGGGCTTCATCGACCAGGTCGAGCTGATACTGGAAACCGGAGCAGCCGCCGCCTTCGACGGCGATGCGCAGCATGATCGGCTTGCCCTCCGACTGGCCGAGCGCTTGCAGCCGCTGGGCGGCCGATGAAGACAGGGTGAGTTCGGTCGTAGTCATGCTGTGGAAAACCTCTGCCTGGACTATATGAGATCGACAGGCCCTTCGTCCAAGAGGGCGTCTTTACACCGAGATCACATGATCCCTCCGCCGCGCGCGCCGTATGCCGAAGATTCTTCCCTCTCGCTGGGGCGCAAGGTCGCCGAAGCCGAGAGCCGCACGCGCACCCCGTTCGCCCGGGATCGAGACCGGATCATACACGCCACGGCCTTCCGGCGACTGAAGGAAAAAACTCAGGTCTTCGTCGCCCACGAGGGTGATCACTTCCGCACCCGGCTGACTCATTCGCTGGAAGTCGCGCAGGTGGCGCGCTCCCTGGCCACGGCGCTCGGCCTCGAGGCGGACCTCGCCGAGACCATCGCCCTGGCCCACGACCTGGGCCACCCGCCGTTCGGCCATGCCGGCGAGGACGAACTGCAGATCCAGATGGAGCCCTTCGGCGGCTTTGATCACAACGTGCAGACGTTCCGTGTCGTCACCAAGCTCGAGCGCCGCTATCCGCGCTGGGAGGGGCTCAACCTCACCTGGGAAACCCTGGAAGGCGTGATCAAGCACAACGGCCCGGTCAGCGAGAAACTGGATCGTCCCTCGTGGAACGCCATCGCCGAGTTCGACAAGGACTATGACCTGGGGCTGTCCACCTGGGCGTCGGCCGAGGCCCAGGTCGCGGCCCTGGCCGACGACATCGCCTACAACAACCACGATGTTGACGACGGGGTTCAGGCCGGCCTGTTCCGGCTGGAGGAACTGCTGGACGTGCCGCTGATCGGTCCGATCTTGGCCGGCGTCTACAAGGATTACCCCGATCTCGATCCGGGCATTATCCGCCTGGAGGCGGTCCGGCGCATGATCGGGGCGATGGTGGACGACGTTCTGGCCGAGACTCATCGCCGCGCCCTGGCCTCCAAGGTCGGCTCGCCCGACGACGTCCGAAACCTCGATCACGCCCTGGTGGCCTTCTCGCGCGAGATGGTCGAGGACCTGTCGCGGCTGCGCGAGTTTCTGATGAACCGGATGTATCGGTATTGGCGGGTCAACCGCACGCGCAGCCAGGCCCGCCGCATTCTCGCCGAGATGTTCCAGTTGTTCATGGCCGAACCCGACGTCCTGCCGACGGAGTGGTTCGCACGGTCGCAAAATCGCGACCAAGCCGGGCGGGCCAGGGTGGTGTGTGACTACATCGCCGGCATGACCGATCGGTTCGCCATCGAAGAGCATCGGAAACTTTTCCACCTCGACGTCTGGAATTAGACGTTCGGCTGGGTTCGTCGGCCGGTTCCCTTCGCTAGAATTGCCAGACGCCGCACGCGATTCGCGCCGCGGCTCGAGACCTTATCGGAGCCACTGATGTCCGACCCCGATCGCGGCGCCTATACGCCCCCGACCGACGCGCCCCTGTCCTTTGACGCGCGCCAGCCGGTGCGCGGCGGTGGCCCCGCGCCGATTATGCTGATCCTCAGCGGCATCGTGCTGATCGCCCTGGTGATCGCCATCGTGCTGTTTTACCGGTCCGGCGTCCGTGAAGCTGGCCAGCCGCCGCTGACTGTCGGCGTTCCTGTCGGCGAGATGAAGGGGCCGCCCCCGGCTGAGGCGCAGCCCGTGGATCCGGCCGCGGGCCTGCAGATCTATCAGTCCGAACAAGGCGAGGCGGCTCCGGCCACGCCGAACTTCACCGCGCCGCCGGAAACGCCCCAGGCGCGTCCGGCCCCGGTGAGCGTGCAACCGCCGCCGCGCGCCGCTCCGACCTCGCCGGTCGCCTCGGCGCCGATCGCGGCCCTGCCGGCCGCGCCTACCCCTTTGAAGCCCGCGGTCGCCCCGCCCGCGGTCGCTCCTGCGCCCAAGGCCGCGACGCCCGCGCCGAAGTCGATCGACGCGGCCCTGAGCCAGGCGGCTGCGCCCAAGGCGAGCGGCGGGGCCGCCGCCGTCCAGATCGGCGCCTTCTCCTCGCAAGCCCTGGCCGACAAGGGCTGGGCCGATGCGGTCCGCATCGCGCCGGGCGCGGCGGCTGGGAAGGGCAAGCGCGTCGAGGCGATCCAGAAGGACGGCGCGACCCTCTACCGCACCCAGGTCACCGGCTTCGCCAGCCGCGCCGACGCCAGCGCCTTCTGCAACCAGCTGAAGGCCGCCGGCAAAAGCTGCTTCGTGAAGTAGATGACCAGCGCCTCGATCCTCGGTTGCGCCGGCCTGACCCTCTCGGCTGAGGAAGAGGCTTTCTTCCGCGAGGTCCAGCCTTGGGGGTTCATCCTCTTCAAGCGCAACGTCGAGACCCCTGACCAGGTGCGAAAGCTGGTCGACCAGCTGCGCGCCACGGTCGGCCGGCCGGACGCGCCGGTGCTGATCGACCAGGAGGGCGGCCGGGTCCAACGCCTGGGCCCGCCGCACTGGCGTCGCTACCCGCCGGGCCGCGCCTATGGCGACCTGTCGGCCAACGATCCGCTGCTGCGGCGCGAGGTGACCCGCCTGGGCGCGCGGCTGCTGGCCTATGACCTGGCGGCGCTGGGCATCAATGTCGACTGCGTGCCGGTGCTGGACGTGCCGGTCGAGGGCACCCACGACGTGATCGGCGATCGCGCCTACGCCAAGACCCCGGAGGGCGTCGCCCTGCTGGGCCGCGCGGCCTGCGAGGGCATGATCGCCGGCGGCGTGCTGCCGGTGATCAAGCACATTCCTGGTCATGGCCGGGCCATGGCCGACAGCCATCTGGACCTGCCGGTGGTGGAGACCAGCTACGACGAGCTCGACGCCTGGGATTTCGCGCCGTTCCGGGTGCTGTCCGATATGCCGATGGCGATGACCGCCCACGTCGTCTACACCGCCATTGATCCCAAGCGCCCGGCCACCACCTCGAAAAAGGCCATGCGCGAGGTCGTTCGCGGAGCCATCGGCTTCGACGGCCTGGTGATGAGCGACGACCTGTCGATGAAGGCCCTGGGCGGCGAGTTCGCCGACCGCGCGCGCCTGTCGCTGGCCGCCGGCTGCGACGTCGTCCTGCACTGCAACGGCGACATGGCCGAGATGAAGGCGGTGATCGCCGGAACCAAGGCGCTGTCGGGCCAGGCCGCGCGCCGAGCCAAGGCGGCGCTCGCCCGGATCGCCAAGGTTCCCGAGCCGTTCGATGTCGACGAGGCCCGCGCCCGGTTCGACGCGGCGTTCGAAGGGAAATGGGCGGCTTGAGCACCTTCCAGCCAAAGCTCGATTTCGAGGCCGCCGATACGGCGGCCGAAGATGGCGAAGCCCTCGTCATCGATATCGACGGCTACGAAGGTCCGCTCCATGTCCTGCTGGCCCTGGCGCGCAGCCAGAAGGTCGATCTGCTCAAGCTCTCGGTGACCAAGCTCGCCGAGCAGTACCTGGCCTTCGTTCAGCAGGCCCGGCGGGTCCGCTTCTCGCTGGCCGCCGACTACCTGGTGATGGCGGCCTGGCTCGCCTATCTGAAGTCGCGGCTGCTGCTGCCCAAACCCGAGCAACCCAAGGCCGAGGAAGCGCCGGCCGAGGAGATGGCCGCGCAACTGGCCTTCCGCCTGGCCAAGCTGGACGCCATGCGCAAGGCCGCCGACGCCCTGCGCGACGGGGCGCAGCTCGGCCGCGACGTGTTCGTTCGTGGCGACCCCGAAGCGATCAAGGTGATCCCCTCGATGCGGCTGGAGGGCGACCTCTATGGCCTGATGAGCGCCTATATCGACCAGCGCCGTAAGGAACAGGGCCGCCACTACACGCCGCGCGCGCCCCAGGCCTATCCGCTGGAGGACGCCCGCGACCGCCTGCGCCACATGCTGCCAGACCTTGGCCGCTGGACGCCGCTGACCGGCGTCGCGCCGATCAAGCCGGCGGGGGAGGGGCCAAGCCAGGCCTCCTATGTCGCCTCGACCCTGTCGGCCAGCCTTGAGCTGGTGAAGGAAGGCGCGCTCGAAGCCCG
>JBEBYB010000091.1:0-11035 GCA_040391295.1 Phenylobacterium sp.
TTCCAGGATGGCGCGACGCGAGACGACGATGTTGCCGCGCGGACGGTCCATCTTGAGGATGGCGAAGGGCTGTTCCTTGCCCATGAGCGGGCCGACGTCGCGCACGGGGCGGATGTCGACTTGGCTCCCGGGCAGGAAGGCCGAGGCGCCGCCGAGGTCGACGGTGAAGCCGCCTTTGACGCGGCCGACGATCGAACCCATGACCGGCTCGTTCTTCTCGTACACGCCTTCGAGGCGGGTCCAGGCTTCCTCGCGACGGGCCTTGTCGCGGCTGATGACCGCTTCGCCCATGGCGTTTTCGACGCGTTCCAGGAACACTTCGACGGTGGCGCCGATGACGATCGGCGACTTGCCGTCTTCGTCAACGCCGAATTCCTTCACCGACACGCGGCCTTCGGTCTTCAGACCGACGTCGATGATCGCGAAGTCTTTTTCGATCCCGACGACGATGCCTTTGACTACCGTGCCTTCCATGAAGTCACGGCCGCCCATGCTCTCGTCGAGCAGGGCGGAGAAGTCGTCGCGCGTCGGGTTCAGGCTCATATCGTCAGCCATTGATGTTCTTTCGTCTTCAAGTGACGCCGCCTCGGAAACGAGGAATGGGTCCGCAAACGCCTAGGGCGTTGAGACGGAGTCCCGACGTCGGGTTAAGGGTTGCAACCGAATACGCAGGACCAAGTCCCCTGCGCTGTGGATTTGCCCGCGGCCGTACAAGGATAGGGCGCGGTTGGATTTGCAGGTTGGAACCTCTCTTAGGAGAGCTCCCAGCGTGCGCGCGCCGCCTCGACGATACGGCGGGCCGCATCGGTGGCTTGGTCTATAGTCATTTCGGTGGTGTCCAGCAAGACGGCGTCGTCAGCCGGCCGCATCGGCGAGTCGGCCCGGCCGCCGTCGCGGGCGTCGCGCTTGCGGATATCGCCCAGGATATCCTCATAGCTCGCCGCCTCGCCCTGCCCCTGAAGCTGCTTCCAGCGGCGCTCGGCGCGAACTTCGGGGGTGGCGGTGACATAGAGCTTGGCCGGCGCATCGGGAACGATCACCGTGCCGATGTCGCGACCGTCGATCACCGCGCCCCCAGGCCGCAGGGCGAAGGCATGCTGCATGTCGCGCAGGGCCAGGCGCACGGGCGGATGGATCGCCACACGGCTGGCGGCCTCGCCGGCCTCCCGGGTGCGGAAGGCCGGATCAGTCAGCATCTCGGCGGTCAGGTCGCGCGCCACCTGGGTGGCTGCGGCCACGTCGTCGAAGTCGCCGCCATGCCGGGCCAGCAGGACGCCGACCGCCCGGTAGAGCAGGCCGGAATCCAGCATGGGCATGTCGTAGGCCTCAGCCAACCGGCTGGCGATCGTCCCCTTGCCCGAGGCCGCCGGCCCGTCGACCGCGATGACGAAGGGGGGCTTCGTCATTCCTTGCTCCCCTTCGCAGGCGCCCAGATGCTCCCCCGCTGGGGAGCTCCCGGCCTTTTGGCCGGGTGAGGGGGATTTTGACTCCTGCCGCTGGCCCCCTCCGTCGCGCTGCGCGCGCCACCTCCCCCAGCGGGGGAGGATCTAGCTTCAACGGCGAGCTTGTCGGGGTCATTTCAGATCCGCGCCCAGGCCGCGCATCAGATTTTCAAAGCCCGGGAAGCTGGTCGCGATCATGCCCGGCTCATCGACGGCGACCGGTTCGTCCGAGGCCAGCCCCATGACCAGGTGCGACATAGCGATCCGGTGGTCGCCCTTGGTGGTCACCCGCGCGCCGCCGGCGACCGGGTGGTTGCCCCGCGCCGAGCCGATGACGATCAGGCCCTCCGGCTCTTCCTCGACCCCGACGCCGCAGGCGCTCAGGCCGTTGGCCATCAGGGCGATGCGGTCGCTTTCCTTGACCCGCATCTCGCCGATGCCGCGCATGACCGTCGAACCTTCGGCGAAGGCCGCGGCCACCGCCAGGATCGGATACTCATCGATCATCGCCGGCGCACGTTCGGGCGGAACCGAAACGCCCTTCAGGGCCGAGTGACGGGCGGTGATGTCGCCCACCTGCTCGCCGCCGTCCTCGCGAATGTTCGAGATCGTCAGATCGCCGCCCATGTCCTGCAAGGTGGTGAACAGGCCGATGCGCAATTCATTGAGCAGCACGCCTTCGACCGTGACCTCCGAGCCCGGCGTCACCAGGGCCGCGACCAACGGGAAGGCCGCCGAGGACGGATCGCCCGGCACCCGCACCTTGGTTCCGATCAGCTTCTGGCCGCCGGCCAGGGTGATGTAGCGGCCGTCGGCGCGGTCCTCGACCTCCACCACGGCTCCAAAGGCCCGCAGCATCCGCTCGGTATGGTCGCGGGTGGCTTCCGGCTCGATCACCTGGGCGCCGGCGCTGGCCTGCAGACCGGCCAGCAGCACGGCCGACTTCACCTGGGCCGAGGGCTCCGGCAGCCGGTAGGAGAGATAGGCGAGGTTCCCGCCCTGCAAGGTCAGCGGCAGCCGGCCGCCCGAGCGTCCCGTCCAGGTCGCGCCCATCTGGCCGAGCGGGCCCAGCACCCGGCGCATCGGCCGGCTGCGCAGGGACTCATCGCCCGTGAACGTCGTCGCGAAGTCGAAACCGGCCATCGCGCCCATGATCAACCGCACGCCGGTGCCGGCGTTGCCGCAGTCGATCACGTCGGTGGGTTCGGAAAATCCGCCGCGCCCCTCGACCCGCCAACGCCCGGGGCCAAGCCGCTCCACGCCCGCGCCGAAGCTGCGCATGGCCTGGGCGGTGCGAAGCACGTCGTCCCCTTCTAAAAGCCCTTCGATCTCAGTGACGCCTTGCGCCAGCGCGCCCAGGATAAGGGCTCGGTGAGAGATCGACTTGTCGCCTGGGGCGCGCACGCGGCCCCGCAGCGGGCCGCCGCGTTGCGCGGTCAGTCCTGCTGACGTCATGGGATTGCCAAGCCTCCTTAAGGCCGTGCTGTTCTTGGAAAGGGGTTTGCTTTTGACAGCGCTCTCCGCGCATGGCAAGGGAGCCGGCTTCAATTCGAAACCCGCTCTGAGAGGCTCAGCCCCCTTGGCTAATCCCGAACTGGGTGCAAAGCAAATTTGCCCCAACTGCCAGGCCAAATTCTACGACCTGACGCGACGCCCCGCCGTCTGCCCGAAGTGTGGTCATGAGTTTGACCCCGACGAAGCGGTCCGCAACCGTCGTGTCCGCGCTCGCGCCGCGCCCGTCGACCACGACCTAGACGACGCCGAGGATCAAGTCCGCGGCAAGCCGAAGGCCGAGGACGAGGACGAGGAAGAAGAGGTCGCGACCCCGGAACTGGACGAAGTCGCCGACGAGGTTCCCCTCGTTTCGGACGACGACGACGAGGCGCCCGACGCCCCGGCGGAAGACCAGCTCTCCGAGTTCAGCGAAGACGACATCGAGGACGAGGACGACGCTGACGTGCCGTTCCTCGAAGACGAAGAAGAAGACGACTTCGACGACACCGAAATCGAAGGTCTGCCCGGCGAAGGCACCGAGGACGACCGCTAAAACCCTTATGGAATAAGGGCTCGATCAACCCGCAAAAAAAACTTTCAGAGTGGGTTGATCGAGCCAAACTCTCAGACTAGGTTCCGCGCCTCTTCGGGGGGCGACCTACGAAGAGCCGGAAGACCCCGGGGCTATAGCTCAGCTGGTAGAGCGCTTGAATGGCATTCAAGAGGTCAGCGGTTCGACTCCGCTTAGCTCCACCATGGAGGCCCGCAGTTAACGCTGCGGGCCTTCGCCTTTTCAGGCTCCCGTTGAAATCCAAACCAATCATCGCCACATGAGTTCCAATCGGGCCCCGCGCCTAGCTTTGGGCGGGACTTGGTGAGTCGCTTAAACCGAGGACTCTGGAATGAACCGGCCGATCGTCTTCGACAGCCCCTTCCTGCTGGGCTTCGATCACACCCGTAGCCTCATCGAGCGCGCCGCCAAGGCCGCCGCCGAGAGCTACCCGCCCTACAATGTCGAAGATCGCGGCGAAGGCTCGCTGCGGATCACTCTGGCCGTGGCCGGGTTCACCCCCGACCAGCTTCACGTCACCGTGGAGGATCGCCAGTTGATCGTCGCCGGAAAGCGGGAGGGCGTGACCGACGAGGCCTATCTGCACCGCGGCATCGCGGCTCGCGGCTTCGTTCGGACCTTCATCCTGGCCGACGGGATGATCGTCGAGGGCGCGACCCTGGAACATGGACTGCTGCATATCGACCTCTCCCGGCCCGAACCGGAGCGGCGCATCCAGCAGATCCAGATCAAGACGGCCGGCTGAACCGGCGGCCGTTCGACGCGTTGAGTTTATGGAGGTGGTCATGATGACGCCGAATCTTACGACTGAAGCCTTTGCCGCCCTGGGCGCGCCGGACCTCGTCTATGTCCGCCCGATCCGGGCGTCCGAGATCATTGCGAGTACGCCCGCATCTCAGATCCAGGGCTTCCAGCTCGATCCCGATCAGGTCCTTTACGCGGTGCACCGCGCCGACGGCGAACGCCTGGCGGTGCTGACCGACAAGGACTCGGCCATGGCCGCGGCCCTGGCCCACGAACTGGCCCCGGTGTCCGTCCACTAGGGCGACGACCTCCAGGCCCCCAGACGGGCCTGGAGGCGCTTAAATCCATCATGAGAGCGCTAGGCCGGGCCTCACCTCGCCGCTTCCGGCGGCGGGGCGACCTTTCAGGCGGCCGCCGAGGGCCGCTCCTGGACCAGCAGGGCATGTATCGCGTCGGGCGTGCGCGCCTGGCGCAAATGCTCGCGCACATCGCTCTGGCGCAGCATCCGCGAAACACGCGCCAAGGCCCGCAAGTGCTCGGAGCTGGCGTTCGGCGGCGCGAACAGGGCGAAGATCAGATCGACCGGCTGGTCGTCGACCGCATCGAACTCGACGGGCTGATCCAGACGCACGAACACGCCGCGCATCCGGGTCAGGCCGTCAAGCCGCGCGTGGGGCGCAGCCACGCCGTAGCCCACGCCCGTTGAACTCGCGGCCTCGCGCTCCATCAGGGCGTCGAGCACCAAACCCGCATCCAAGCCGAAGTTGCGGGCCGCGATCTCCGCCACCAGGGCCAAGGCCTGACGCTTGTTCGGCGCGCTTGCGCGCGCCGCAATCGCGCCGCGGTCCAGTATATCGCCAATCTGCATAGTCTCGTGACGCCCAAACTCGAAAACAGTCCCGACGCACGACGGCCCAGGATCGGCGAAGCTCAGCGCCTAGGCGCTGACTCCGTTCATTCCGATCCCATTAAGCGATTTCGTACGTTCAGGATCGATCCAGCCGATATTTCCGTCCGGCCGGCGGTACACCACGGACAATCCCCCGTGAGCGGCGTTCCTAAACACGATTGTTTGAGATTCCGTCAAGTCCAACTCCATGACGGCCATGGCGACGGTCATCTCGCGAACCGGCCTTTCGGTTTCCGCAATGACCATTCCCAAGGGCGGACTATGGGAATGCTGCGACGTTTCGCCCTCGTCCCACTCGACATCTTCTTCGCCCTCGGGCGCGCGGATGACGAAATAAGACGCCGTCTCGACTTGCTTGGCCGTAGCCGCCGCCGAGTGGCTCTTCAGTCGTCGCTTATAGCGACGGATGCGCGTTTCGATCTTGGCCAGGGCCGCGTCGAAGGCGCCATGTGCGTCCGTGCCTAGGCCATGAGACTGCAACGCCTGACCTGAGGCCAGCTTCACCGCGCAGTCGACCCTGAAGGAATGGCCCTCGCGGCTGACCACGACGTCGGCGCTGCCGCCACGGTCGAAGTACTTGCCGATAGAGCCGGTGATTTCGTCGGAGACCCGCTCACGCAGGGCCTCACCAACGGCGACATGCTTGCCGGAAACTAAGACTTGCATACCTCATCAACGCGCTGCTGCGGCGAAGGTGTCAAGCGCCCCCGAGCCAGTTCACGAGAAGGCGAACGCCGTCGATCACGGCGTCGGCGGCAAGGTACAAAAGCAGGCCGCTGAAGCCCGCCAGAATGTAGCCGGCGGTCGCAAAAAGGCCGTCTCGCTGCAGCAGCGCAAACCCCAGAACCCCAATGGTCAGGGCGGGTAGAAGATTGCCGAGCGGGATCGGCAGGATCAGCACAAACGACAACACCGTACAAATGATCCCGATGCCGCGGTCGCCGATCACGCCGAACATGAACCCCATGCGCGGGCTGGAAATCTTCTCGATCCGCTCGACCCAGGGCAGCAGGCGATTGAACGCCCGGCGGAGGCCCGCGCCGGAGATGGTGCGGTCCTCCAGCCACCTCGGCAACCACGGCGCATGAACGCCCAGCGCCAGTTGCGGCGACAGCAGCAGCAAGGGCGCGCCAAGCACGGTGGACGATCCTGGCGGCAACGGCAGCAGGTTCGGAATGGCCAGGACGAACAACAGCGAACCGAACGCCCGGCGGCCGAAACGATCGACGATGTCGCCCAACCGCATGTCATCCTCGGCGCAAAGCTCGCGCAGGACCACCGAGATCGGCTCCTGTTGCTCCTCAGCCCAACTGTCCGTCATCTATCCCCTACATCAGCCCTTCCAACGCATCCGCTGGCGACAACGCGCGGGCCCCCGGATGGATCGAAAGGCAAGCGCGCTGTTTACAAGTAGGCCCTATTTGGCATATCGGAGCGTCATGCTTCGTTCGACTATTAAAAGCGCGATTAAAACCACCAGGCCCGCGGGGCTTGAGGGTTTGCGCGCGCACGTCGCGTAGCACCCTTAAGGACCCCGCCGGCAGGCCGGGGTCGCACTTCCAAGCAAGCAAGCACCTCGGCCTCCGGATCACACTGGAGATGAGACCCATGCTTTCGACCAAGACCGATCGCCCCGCCGCCCAGCGCCTGCTCAACATCGCCATCGTCGGCGCCACCGGCGCGGTCGGCGTCGAGCTGATGGATTGCCTGGCGCGTCGCAACTTCCCGGTTCGCTCGCTGAAGCTGCTGGCCTCGCCGCGCTCGGCCGGCCGCACCTACAGCTTCCAGGGCCGCCCCGTGGCGGTCGAGGCGCTGACCGCCGACAGCTTCACCGGCGTCGACATCGCCATCTTCGCCGCCGGCGCCTCGATCAGCCGCGAGTTCGCGCCGATCGCCGCGGCCAAGGGCGCCCTGGTGGTCGACAACTCCTCGGCCTTCCGCATGCAGGACGGTATCCCGCTGGTGGTGCCTGAGGTGAACGGCGATCTGCTGGTCGATCGCCCGCGCATCGTCGCCAACCCCAACTGCGTCGCCGCCATCGCAGTGATGGCTATGCAACCGCTGCACGCCCAGAACCCGATCCAACGGGTGATCGGCGCGACCTACCAGTCGGCGTCGGGCGCCGGCGCGGCGGCGATGGAGGAGCTGCAACA
The DNA here is from genome assembly GCA_040391295.1 of Phenylobacterium sp. Lineage (GTDB taxonomy): Bacteria > Pseudomonadota > Alphaproteobacteria > Caulobacterales > Caulobacteraceae > Phenylobacterium. Next base: position 7,315 of record JBEBYB010000091.1, read on the forward strand.
ATCGACCGCCGCCTATCTGGCCGGCGAAGCGTTCGCGCCGAAGGTCCTGCCGCACCCCTACGCCTTCAACCTGTTCAGCCACAACGCCGGGATCGAAGCCGACACCGGCTATAACGGCGAGGAGATGAAGGCGATGGAGGAGATCCGCAAGATCATGGCCACGCCCGACCTGCGCCTGTCCTTCACCTGCGTCCGGGTGCCGGTGCTGCGCGCCCACTCCATGGCCCTGACCGTCGAACTCGAGCGCCCGGTGACGCCGGCGGAGGCCGAGGCCTGGCTGGCCGAAGCCCCCGGCGTGCGCCTGGTCAACGATCCCTTGCGCAACCACTATCCGATGCCGAACGAGGCCTCGGGCCAGGACGACGTGCTGGTCGGCCGCATCCGCAGCGACCTGTCCGATCCGTCGGGCCGCACGCTCAGCATCTTCGTGGTCGGCGACCAACTGCTGAAGGGCGCGGCGCTGAACGCGGTGCAGATCGCCGAACGCCTGGCGGCCTAAGCCTAGGATCCTCCCCCGCTGGGGGAGGTGGCGCGCGCAGCGCGACGGAGGGGGAATGCGACAGGAGTCAAAGTCCCCCTCAGTCAGCCATTCGGCTGACAGCTCCCCCAGCGGGGGAGCATCTCACCCTCAGAACGCCGGCTGAACAGCCCCGCCGTAGGTCTTCTCGATGAAGGCCCGCGCGGCGGGGCTGGTCAGGGCGGCGGCCAGCTTCTGAACGCGCGGGTCGTCCTTGTTGTCGGGCCGCGCGACCAGGAAGTTCACATAGGGGCTCTTGCTGTCTTCCAGCAGCAGGGCGTCCTTGGTCGGGCTGAGCTTGGCGTCGAGCACGTAGTTGGTGTTGATCACCGCCAGGTCCAGCTCGCCCAGCACCCGCGGCAGGGTCGCGGCCTCAAGCTCGCGGAACTTCAGCCCCTTGGGATTGGCGACGATGTCGCTGAGCATCGACAGCGGATTGGCTGGATCCTTCAGCGTGATCAGCCCGCCCTTCTGCAACAGCAACAAGGCGCGGCCGCCGTTGCTGGGCTCGTTGGGAATCCCGACTATGGCGCCCTGCCGCAGGTCGGCCAGGGTTTTCACCTTCTTGGAATAGGCGCCGATCGGCTCGATATGGACGCCGACCACGCGAACCAGATTGGTGCCGCGGGCCTTGTTGAACTCGTCCAGATAGGGCGCGGTCTGGAAATAGTTCACGTCAAGCTGCTTCTGGGCGACCTGCAGATTGGGCTGCACGTAGTCGTTGAACACCCGGATATCGAGCTTCACCCCCTGCTCGGCCAGCATGGGGCGAACGGCCTCGAGGATTTCGGCGTGCGGCACCGGGGTGGCGGCGACCACCAGGGTGTCGGCCGCGCCGGTCTGGGCGGCCTGCTTGCCGCAGGCGGCGAGCGTCAGGGCGGCGGCGGCAAGGATCACGGTACGGCGGATGGAGGACATCGAAATTCCTTGGCGGCTCAGCGTCGGCTGACCTTGATGATCAAGCGGTCGCCCGCCCATTGCAGCCCCTGGACCAGGGCCAGCAGCATGACGACGGTCACCACCATGACGTCGGTCTGGAAGCGTTGATAGCCGAAGCGGATGGCCAGGTCCCCCAGGCCGCCCGCGCCGACCACGCCGGCCATGGCGGTGTAGGACACCAGGGCGATGGCCGTGACCGTGGCCCCGGCGATGATGCCGGGCATGGCCTCGGGCAGCAGGGCGCCGAACACGATCTGGCGCGGAGTGGCGCCCATCGCCTGGCCCGCCTCGATGACGCCCTTGTCGACCTCGCGCAGCGCCGTCTCGACCAGCCGCGCATAGAAGGGCGCGGCGCCCACCACCAGCGGCGGGATGGCGCCGGCCACGCCCAGCGACGTCCCGACCAGCAATACGGTCAGCGGGATCATCACGATCAGCAGAATTACGAACGGCACCGAGCGCAGCACATTGACGATGAAGGACAGCGCCATGTTGGCCGGCCGGTTGGCCAGCAGTTGCCGGGGGGCCGTCAGGAACAGGATCACCCCCAGCGGCAGGCCGAGGAGCACCGAGAACCCCAGTGAGCCACCCAGCATCACCAGGGTGTCGAGGGTCGCCTGACCGATATCGGCCCAGTTGATGTTGGCGAGCATCCCTTAAGCCTCCTCGACCCGGACGCCGGCCGCGATCAGCCGCGCGCGAGCCTGAGCGACGTCGCCGCCGACCAGGGAGACCAGCAGTTGGCCATAGGGCTCGTCGCGGATCTTATCGATGCGGCCAGCCAGGATCGAATAGTCGACCCCGGTGTCGCGGGCGATACGGCCCAGGATCGGCTCATAGGTCGTCGCGCCCCGGAAAGTCAGGCGTAATGTCGGCCCGGCGCCACGCCCCTGGTCCACGATCAGGCCGGCGGCGTCGGCCACCAGGGCGCGGGTGACGGGATGCTGCGGGTGCAGGAAAACCTCGGCCACCTCGCCGCTCTCGACCACGGCGCCGGCGTCCAGCACGGCGACGCGATGGCAGACCCGGCGGACCACCTCCATCTCGTGCGTGATCAGCACGATGGTCAGGCCAAGCTCCCGGTTGAGCCCGGCCAGCAGGTCGAGGATCTGTTCGGTGGTCTGCGGATCCAGCGCGCTGGTCGCCTCGTCGCACAGCAGGATTTTCGGGCCGTTGGCCAGCGCCCGGGCGATCCCCACCCGCTGCTTCTGGCCGCCGGAAAGCTGGGCCGGGTACTTGCGGGCCTGGTCGGCCAGGCCGACGCGGTCCAGCAACTCGGCCACTCGGCCCGCGATCTGCCCGCGCGGCACGCCGGCCACCTTCAAGGGGAAGGCGACATTGGCCGCCACGGTCTTCGACGACAGCAGGTTGAAATGCTGGAAGATCATCCCGACCCGGCGGCGCAGGCCGCGCAGGGCCTGGGCGTCCAGGGCGCCGACATCCTCGCCGTCGGTAACGACCTTGCCCCGGCTTGGCCGCTCGATGCCGTTGATCAACCGGACCAGGGTGGACTTGCCGGCCCCCGATTGACCGATGACGCCGAACACCTCGCCCGGCGCGATCTCCAGGCTGACATCGACCAGGGCCGGCACAGGCGCGCGCGCGAAGGTCTTACCGACGGATTGAAAGCTGATCACGCGCTCTCCTAGCCCGCTCTCCACGATCCTCAAGACAGAATTTCTCGGGAAGGACTTAGGTCGCGGGTTGGTCTTGCCTCGGGACGGCGCGCCATGGACACGCCCGCTCCCCTTCCCTGCTCGTCATGGCCGACCTCTTGTGTCGGCCATCCATAGACGCCGCGGCGGGGGTTTGCCGGCGACGTCGCGTCTATGGGTCACCGGGACAAGCCCGGTGATGACGATACCAAAGGGCCTAGACGGTTTCCTTGAGCATCCGCCGCCGCTCGACCGAGGACGGGATGCGCAGCGCTTCGCGATACTTGGCGACCGTGCGGCGGGCGATATCGACGCCGGTTTCCTTGAGGATATCGACGATGCGATCGTCGGAATGGACCTGCGCCTCGGTGCGCTCGGCGTCGATCAACTGCTTGATCTTGTGCCGCACGCTCTCGGCCGAGTGCGCCTCGCCGCCGGAGCTTGAGGCGATCGAGGAGGTGAAGAAGAACTTCAGCTCGAACATCCCGCGCGGGGTGGCGATGTACTTGTTCGAGGTCACCCGGCTGACGGTGGATTCGTGCATGCCGATGGCGTCGGCCACGGTCTTCAGGTTCAGCGGCCGCAGGTGTTCGACGCCGAAGGCCAGGAA
>JBEBYB010000092.1:0-10985 GCA_040391295.1 Phenylobacterium sp.
CTCCGGGCTCGCGAAGCGAGATCCGGGGGACCCAAGCCGAGTTGCAGAACGTGCTGGCCCCGCTTGGGTCCCCCGGATCGTCTTTCAGACGACCGGACGAACTAGGAATTCAGCGCCCGGCGTGCTTGGCCTTCTGGGCGGTGTCCCAGGCGACGAACTCAGGCCCGTCGATCAGACCGTCCTTGTTCTTGTCGGCGACGGCGAAGTCCGCGGCCGGCAATTTGTAGGCGACCCACTCGGCCTTGCTGATCCGGTCGTCCTTGCTGGTGTCGGCCGGATGGATGAAGCGGCCCTCGGCGGCCGTCGCCATGGTGGCCGAGCCGGCCAGGACCAGGCCGGCGGCGATGAAGAGACGGATGAAACGCATGGGTGTCCTCCATAGGAAGCGGCGAGCCTGACGGCGGCTCGTGGCGGAAATGCGCCGCCACGGCCGCGCTTCGCCGGCGATCAGTCGACCTTCGTTCCGGCCGGCGGCGTCAGCTGCGTCGGCGGCCACTTGATGCCGAGTTGTTCGAGATAGGTCGGATAGCGATCCTGGTCGTAGTAGTATTTACGCATTTCCGGCCGGTACTTGGCCATCACCTCGGCGTTGATCTCGATCGGCGGCTTGTCGCTCGCCGCCAACATCGGCACGTACTTCTGGTCCTTGGTCTGGACGTTCACGAAGTAATCCTTGGCCTGCGCGCGCAGGTCGGGACGGGTCAGGACGTCGACCATGGTCATGGCCACCACCTTGGACCCGGCGACCACGCCCTTATGCGCGACCGGCGTGGCCATAGAGATGGCGCTCGACCAGTGGTGGCCCGGCAGTTCGGGGATGTTGGCCGGGTAGAAGATCGACACGGTCGGCAGAGTCCAGGAGATGTCGCCGATATCGTCCGAGCCGCCGCTCTCCGGCTTTTCGACCGGAACCGCCAGCTTGGCGAGCTCAGTAGCCAAGCCCGTCTGCGGCGCGCCGAGGTTCTTCTGCACCGCCTTGGCGAAGGCCTGCTCGTCGGCGCTCCACTTCGGCAGGCCGACCTTGTCGATATTGGCCTTGGCGGCCTCGGCCAGCGGGCGGTTGAAGTGCTGGGGGGCGGCCGAGCCCAGCACCCGGTGGGTGACCGTGGTGTCGGTCATCTTGGCCGCGGCTTCGGCGATGGTGTTGCCGATCTCGTAGCTTTTCTTGATGCCGTCGAAGGATTGCTCGCGGAAGTAATACCAGACGCTGGCGGCCGAGGGCACGACGTTGGGCTGGTCGCCGCCGTCGGTGATGACGTAGTGCGAGCGCTGCTCTGGCCGCAGGTGCTCGCGGCGCATGTTCCAGCCCATGTTCATCAGTTCGACCGCGTCGAGCGCGCTGCGCCCGCGCCACGGCGCCCCGGCCGAGTGCGCCGAGGCGCCCTTGAAGCTGTACTCCACCGAGACCAGGCCGGTGCCGCGCGGCTGGCCCCAGGCGGTGGCGAAGTTGGAACCGACATGGGTGAAGATCGCCACGTCCGCGCCTCTGAACACCCCGTCGCGAACCATGTAGGCCTTGCCGCCCAGCAGTTCCTCGGCCACCCCCGGCCACAGCATCAGGGTCCCGGGAATGTTGTCGCGCTCCATGATCTCCTTGACCGCCAGGGCGGCGACCACGTTCAGCGCCTGGCCGGAATTATGCCCCTCGCCATGGCCCGGCGCGCCCTCGATCAGCGGATCGTGCCAGGGGACGCCTGGCTTTTGCGAGGCCTTGGGAATGCCGTCGATGTCGCTGCCCAGCACGATGACCGGGCCGCCCTGGCCGTGGGTCCAGGTCGCCGTCCAGCCGGTCGGCATGCCCGCCACCCCGCGCTTGATCGTAAAGCCGTTCTTCTCCAGCACGCCGGTGACGTATTTCGAGGTCTCGACCTCCTGGAACCCCAGCTCGCCAAAGGAGAAAATCGAGTCGTTCATCTGCTGCGCCAGCTTGGCGCGGGCTTCGACGCCAGCCTCGGCCTTGGCCTTCAAGGCGGAGACGGCGGAGGCCGAATAGGTCTGGGCCAAGGCCGCCGGCGCAACCGCGCACATCAGGCCGGCCACGGACATGGCCGCCAGGAACTTCGAAACGCTCATCACTCCCCCCGTCACTTCACTGGGCGACAAGGGGCCATGAATTGGCGCCGGCGGAAAAGCGTTTTTCGCCTCGCGCCGCCGCCAGGCGGCTAACGTGGCGACAAATTGATCACCGCGTCGTCGCCCTCGATGTGGACGATGACCACGCCCAGCGCCGGGCCGCCGTCGATCTCCAGCACCATGTTCTGCCCGACATAGTCGGCGAGGCTGGCGCCGCTGACCGCACGGATCTTGCCGATGAAACTCAGCAGCGCCGTGGCGCTGTGCTCGATCGAGGCCTCGAAGGTCACCGCCTCCAGCGGCTTTTCAACCGTGCCGATGATCCCCGTGCCGCGCTTCGTCGAATGGACCATGTCGCTACCTCACCAGCTTCAACGCGCCGGTGATCGCGTCGATCTTCAGAATATCGGCCGGCCCGATGCCGACGCAGGTCGGGGTCCCGGCCTCCACCACCGTGCGGCCGGCGTCGCGGATCAGCATGACCGGCAGGCCCGCCGCCTCGGCCTGATCGGCCAGCTCCAGCAGCGCCGCCTCGGATTCGCAACGCAGCACGACCTTGGGCATGCCGGCGTCCAGCCAGCCGACCTGCTGCTCACGCGGCGCGCGTAGCAGCCCGCCGACCGCCGCATGGGCCACCTGAGCCGCCAGCTTGCCGGGCGGCAGGTTCAGCGCCTGATTGACGACGATGACTTGCTTCATGCCCCTCCCATGCCCGCCCAGCGGCACAGGCCGCAAGGGGCGCGGTCAGGCGGGCCGCCGATTTCGCAGGAGACGGCCCGACCAAGCCTAGTGGGAGGACGACAGCTTCATCATCACCAGGCCCGAGACGATCAGCACCGCGGCCAGCACCCGCATCAGGCTGAGTTGCTCGCCCAGCACGACGACGCCGACCACGAAGGCCCCAACCGCGCCGATGCCGGTCCAGATCGTATAGGCGGTGCCGAGCGGCAGGGTCCGCATCGCCATCGACAGCAAGCCGAAGCTGGCGATCATGGTGACGATGGTGATGGCGGTGGGCGCGAGCCGCGTGAAGCCTTGCGACTGCTTCATGAAATAGGCCCAGACGATCTCGAGCAATCCGGCCGAGACAAGCAAAATCCAGGGCATGCCAGCCCTCCTGTAAAGGGCCGGGTCGTCCCGGTGTTGCTACCCATGTCGGGGGAGGACGTCCTCGCGCAGCTTACTTAGGCGAACCGGGCGCCAGCTTCAACGCCCAGGCGGCGCGGACGGCTGTCGCGACCTCGGGGTGGACGCAGCGCATCGCGATGCTTTTCCCTGTTTCCTCGTTTTGCGCCGGGCCGCCGCCGTGAGCCTTGCCCGGCTGCTGTTGCGGCAAGCCGGGGCGCGGAGAAATCCGCCACGTCGCTTCACGCATTGGTCAGCAGGTGAGGAAAAGCAGTCAGATCAACACCATCGCAGGCCTGGAGAGCTCGGGCGTTTCCCCATTGACAGAAGCAAAGATGAAGCAAAGTCTTTTGTTAAGGCTTGGGGGCAGGTCGCAGTCCTTTAGCTGACCTATATTGCGACGTTTTGGGACAGAAAACAGGACATAAGTTCCTGATCTCCCGGGAGGAAGTAAGATATGTCTAACGCACTGCGCCTGCGCAGACTCCTTGTCATGGGCGTCTCCGCAGCAGCCTTGTCCGCCACTTCAACCTACGCCTTCGCCCAAAGTTCAGCGGGCGGGAACATCATCGAAGAACTGGTCGTAACTGCAGAGAAGCGCGAGCAGAGTCTCCAAACCGTCCCCATCGCGATCTCGGCCTTCACCGGCCAGCAACGAGACAAGGTCGGCATCAGCACCATCCAGGACCTGACGAACTTCACCCCAGGTTTCGTCTACCAATCGGCCAATGACCGGGCGAGCATGCGCGGCATTGGCCGACTGACCAACGTCCACTCGGTGGACGGCGCTGTTTCGATCTATATCGACGGCCTCTTCACCACTTCGACGGTGTTGGCGGGCGGGCCGCCGCTTGACGTGGACCGCGTCGAAATCCTCCGCGGTCCGCAGGGCACGCTCTATGGGCGCAACGCCATCGGCGGCACGATCAACGTGATCTCCGTTCGCCCGACCGAGGACTTCTACGCAGAAGTGCGCGGCATCGTAGAAAACTACGGCTTCACCGACGTTCAGGCCGCGGTCTCCGGCCCCATCGCTGAAAATCTGCGGTTCCGCCTCTCCGGCTACAAGCGCGATCAGCGGAAGGGCTATTTCAACAATGTGAACGGCGGCCCCTCGGAAGGCAGCAAGCGCGACGAATACCAAGTTCAATTTCAGCTTGAGGCCGATCTGGGCGAAAACGCCGAACTATGGGCGTCCTACAAAACCCTGGTCTGGCACAACCGCGGGGGGCCAGGCGCCCGAGCCGGTTATCTGAACGACACCTATGACCTCGGCCTGCTCGATCAAAACTTCCCGGTCGTCTTCAACTCGGCCAACGGCTACTCAAGCAATATCGTGCCGGGCAGCCTGAGGCAGTTCAACGGCGGAACGACCACCACCAATCCGGCCCTCAACGACAGCCACGACTTCAACACCAATGTCGCGCAGCGGGTTCGACTGCGGGACGTGAACTCGTTGACCACGCAGTTCGTCTATCATGCGCCGAAATTCGACGTCCGCTATGTCGGCGGCCTGCAGGAATACAAGTACGACCTCTACGGCGACACCGACGCGACCAACGTCCAGTCCTTCCAGATCCCGTTGACGACCGGCTCGCTCTGCTCGAACGTCGGCGCCCTGTACGCCGCCGGACGTTCGACGGTGGATTGTCAGCCGCTGACCGTGAACGGCAATAACGGCTATCACTACTTCGAGTACCCGAAGTGGTTCAGCAACGAAATCACCATCTCGTCGACGACCGACTCGCCGGTGCAGTGGATCGCCGGCGCCTATCAATACCAGGAGAAATATTCGGGGACCGGCAGCACGGCCGACTTCTTCCTTCTGGGGCAGAGCAACCTGAGCACGCCCGTGCTGGGCGCCGCGCCGAATCCCGAACAATACTGGTCCACGGGCAACTACAAGCTGACCACCCAGAGCAAGGCGGTGTTCGGCCAAGTAGACTGGCAGGCTACCGACACCTTCAAGTTCACCGCCGGCCTGCGCTACACCAAGGACAAGAAGTTCGGCTCTGAATTCCGCCGGGTCGTCTGCAACTCCGACGCCTGCTATCCGGGCCTCTACACGGCGCTCGGTCTCGGTGCCCTGGGGCCGGGCACCGCGGCTAACTACGGCAGCCTGCTGGGCAACCTCAACGCGATGCCCGCGGTCGGACAGGCTCTTGGTCTCGGTAACGCCCTGGCGGGGTTGGCAGGTCTTGGCAACGGCGCCTTCGACCTTACGGACACCTTGGCGCCCAAGAGTACGGGCGGGCCGATTGAAGGCGTTAGCAGCCCATCGGTGTGCACCGCCGGCGTCTGCCGTCAGTACACGATCAGCAAGGCCACCGGCATCGCTAGTCGTGATCTGAGCGACACCTCCGACGCCACCACCGGCACGGTGGGCGTGCAATGGCAGCCCGACGACGACACCATGGCCTATGGCCGATATAGCCGTGGCTACAAGGCCTTCGGCTTCTCAGCCGGCGGCTTCCTGGCGGTGCCGAAGGCGGACGCGGAATTCGCCAACGCCTATGAAATCGGGATCAAGAAAAACTTCCCGTCTCTGCAGATCAATGCAGCGGTGTTCTACATCGACTATCGCGATCTGCAGGCCCCGGTTACGGTTAAGGTCGGCCCGACAAACGTCTCGCAGTTCGTCAATATTGAGAAATCGCGCTCCAGCGGCGTCGAACTGAGCGCGATCTGGCAGCCCATCCAGCCACTGCGACTGACCGTCGACTACGGATACAACCCGACCAAGATCCTCAAGAGCGTGCCGTTGTTCGACGTCAACGACAACCTCACCACAACGGCGATCAGCGTGGTCGGCAATCAACTGCCGCAGGCGCCGGAGCACAAGGTGGCCTTGAACGCCGCCTATACCTTCGAAATGGAACCGGGGTCGTTGACCGTTGGCGGCACCTATCTCTACCGCTCGAAGTCATACGCCAACGTCTTCTCACGCGACTACAATATGGCCCCCTCCTGGGATCAGGTGGACGTCCGCGCATTCTGGCAACCCACCAACGCCCGCTATACGGTCATCGCCTATGTGAAGAACGTGTTCGACACGGAAGGCTACGCCGCCGCCGTCCAGGGTTCGCAGCGCAATGCGAACTATCCCAACGGGGCGCAGAACCTCGAACTCACGCCGCCTCGCGTGTACGGCATGGAGCTGCAGTACCGCTTCTAATCATTCACTAGGGTGGAAGGGGGCGCCGTTCGCCCCCTTCGCAACCTTGGCGAATTGGCGACAAGACTCTCGAGTACGGGTCTTGCAGCGAACCACAGCGCCGCTCCCAAACGCTGCACCTCGCGCCCTTGGCATTGCGCCAAGGGCGTTTTTCTAGATCGTGATGCGACAGCAGGCGCTTGAGCCGACGGACGAGGCGCTTAACGCGGATGCTGTCCTTGAAGGAGGTCTTGACCCAACCCGCTCAAGGTAAGCGGGCAAGAGCGCTTCATCTTTCAAAGACGCAGCACCGCCCACCTCGAAGCCCTATTCTGCTGGGAATCTCAGCGCCATCAGGCGCTTAGACGTCTATGGCGGAGAGGGTGGGATTCGAACCCACGGTACCCGTAAAGGTACGCCGCATTTCGAGTGCGGTGCTTTCGACCACTCAGCCACCTCTCCAGAGACGACGTCGGGCCTTGGAAGAGAGGGCCCGCTGAGCGAGGCGCGGAACCTACTCATCCGGCCCCTCCAGATCAAGCGGGTGTTTCGTTGTTTTTCAACGCGGGTAGAGGACCATCTGGGTGCAGCGGAACAGGGCGATGGTCTTGCCGGTTTCCTGGTGGGTCGCCACGGCGTCCCAGACCTGGGTCATGCGGCCGCCGTGGGCCATGCGCGCTTCGCAGGTCACGGTGTCGCCCTCCCGCGCCGTGCCGAGGAAATTGCTCTTGAGCTCGATGGTGGTGAAGCCCGAGCCGCCCTCCGGCAGCGAGATCCGGCAGCCGTAGCCGGCGGCCGAATCCAGCAGGGCGATGACGCTGGCCGCGTGCATGAAGCCGTTGGGCGCCATGTGCTTCCTGGTCACCTTAACCTGGCTGCGCAGATAGCCCTGACGAGCCTCCAGCACTTCCAGGCCAAGCTCGCCGGGCAGGAAGCCTTCCTGCATGGCGTTGAGATCGGCGACCGGGTTGTCGCTCAGGGGCGGAAAGACGTCGGCCATCGGGGCCTCCTTAGATCAAGCGCCGGCGGCCAGGACCGCGATCCCGTCCTGGTCGGCGAAGAGGGTGTCGCCGGGCGTGAAGATCACCCCGCCGAACGCCACCGGGACGTCGAGAACGCCATCGCCGCGCTTGACGCTGCGCATCGGGTTGGTCCCCAGCGCCTTGACGCCCAGGTCGAGGGTGGCGAGCACCGCGGCGTCACGGACCGCGCCGAACACCACGACCCCGGCCCAGCGGTTCTTGACCCCGTCGGCGGCCAGCATGTCGCCGACCAGAGCCCGGTGCAGCGAGCCCCCGCCGTCGACCACCAGGACGCAGCCCTGGCCGGGCGTCGCCAAGGTGGCCTTCACGACCGAATTGTCCTCATGGCAGCGAACGGTGCGGACCCGGCCCGAGAAGGCGATCTTGCCGCCGAGGTCGCGAAACTGGGTCTCGCAGACCTCGATGGTTCCCTCATGCTGGTCGCAGAGGTCGGCGACGGAGATCTGGCTCATGCGGTGGCGGTTCCCTTGTAGGCGTCGCGCAGTTCGCGCTTCATCACCTTGCCGATGTGGCTGCGCGGCAATTGATCGACCAGCTGCAGGTCGGCCAGGCGCTGGGTCTTGCCGAGCTTGGCGTTGACCCAATCCTTCAGCGCGTCGGGGGTGATCGTCTGGCCAGGCTTCAGGGCCACGAACGCCACCGGAGTCTCGCCCCACTTGTCGGAGAGGACCCCGACCACGGCGGCTTCCAGCACCGCCTCGTGGAGGACGATCTCGGCCTCCAGGTCGGACGGATAGATGTTGAAGCCGCCCGAAATGATCATGTCCTTCTTGCGGTCCATGAGCGTCAGGAAGCCGTCTTCGTCGAAGCGACCGACATCGCCGGTGCGGATGAAGCGCAGGCCCTCGGGGTTGTACCACTCGGCCTCGGACGTCTTGCCCGGCTGGTTGTGGTAGCCGACCATCATCGCGCCCGAACGGCCGACGACTTCGCCGATCTCTCCTTGCGCGACTTCCTTGCCGTCCTCGTCGATCAGCCGGATGTCATGGCCCGGCAACGGCTTGCCGACCGTGTGCAGTTTGTCGGGATGCTCGTGGGCCACCAGGCCGCAGGAGCCGCCGCCCTCGGTCATGCCGTAATATTCGACCAACCCGCCCGGCCAGCGCTTCAGCACGTCGGCCTTGATCTCCGGGGAGAACGGCGCGCTGGTCGAGAACTTCATCTGGAAGGCGGAGAGGTCGTAGCTGTCGAAATCGGCCCGCTCCATGATCCGGCGGTACTGAACCGGCACCAGCATGGCGTGGGTGACGCGATGCTTTTCCGACAGCTTCAAGAACTGCTCGGCGTCGAATTTCGGCATCAGCACGACGGTGCCGCCGTTGGAGATGGTCGGCAGGTAGGAAACCAGGGTGGTGTTCGAGTAGAGCGGGGTGGAGACCATGGTCACCGCCCCGGCCGGATAGGCGCCGCGGCGGATCTGGCCCCAGCGCATGCGGTGCGGCTGGACGATGCCCTTGGGCGCGCCGGTCGTGCCCGACGAATAGATGATGTTGAAGCCCTGGTCGGGATCGATGGTCACCGGCTCGGGCTTGGAGCCCTTGGGCGCCAGCCATTCTTCGAAGGCCACGCCCGCCGAGGAGCCGTCGAGGGCCACGCGCTTGGCGGTGATCTGACCGGCCACGCCTTCCAATTGCTTGGCGATGCCGGCGTCCAGGAAGAAGATCTTCGCGCCGCAGTCCTGGAGCATCATGACCAGGCTCTCGGGCGTCGAGGACGGCGCCAGCGGCGCGACGATCGCGCCGGCCCGCAGGATGCCGAAGAAGGTCGCGCCATACTCTGCCGAGGTGGTGGCGCAGACGGCGGCCACATCGGCGGTCTTCACGCCGTCGCGCTGCAGGGCCACAGCGATGCGGTCCATCAACTCATCGAGCTCGACGTAGGAGATGGTGCGGCCCGCATCGACCAGGGCCGCCTGGGCGCCCAGGTCCTTGGCCTGCTCGCGGATCACGTCGGCGAGCGTCCCGAAGTCCTGGGTGAGAATCTGTTCCGCGGACATGCCTGCTCCCAAATGCTTGTTTGAAATCTGCTGGGGGTTCCTAAACCCCGAATCCGCCGGGGCTGCAATCGCCGCTTGCCGCGAGACGCTTCCCCGGGGGAAAGTATCGGCGCCCGCCTTCGCATTTCGGCGGCGCATCAAGATTGAAGCTCAACGGGCCGTTAGAGCCCACCGCATTTTGGGGACGAAACCATATTATGGCTGACGAAATGATCTCGCTTGGGGCCAAGCTGAAATTGCTGGCCGACCTCAAGCCGGGCGCCCCCGCGGTAAGCTGCGGCGACACCACCCTCACCTATTCGCAGTTCCACAAGCTGACCAACCGCGCCGCCCGCGGCCTTCAGGCCCACGGCGTGAAGTTGGGCGACCTGGTGACGCTGGGCCTGCCGAACTCGACGGATTTCGCGGTGGCCTGCTGGGCCATGTGGAAGGTCGGCGCGACGCCGCAGCCGATCTCGTTCCGCCTGCCGAAGGGCGAGTTGGAAGCGATCATCGAGTTGGCCAAGACGCCGGTGGTGATCGCCCAGTTCGACCACCAGATCGACCGCCCGCTGCTGTCGGTCGCCGACCTGCTGGCGCTGTCGGACGACGACAGCGACCTGCCCGACGTCACCGCCCCGGTCTCCAAGGCGCCCACCAGCGGCGGCTCGACGGGGCGGCCGAAGCTGATCCTGGCCGGGCAGCCCGGCGTCTCGACCGCCGAGATCCCCGAGGTCGGCGGCTGGCAGTTGAAGCGTGATTCCGTCGCCCTGCTGCCGGCCCCGCTCTATCACAACGCCGGCTTTGGCATGATGATGTCGGCCTTCGCCATGGGCGCGCACATGGTGCTGATGCCCCGGTTCGACGCCGAAGCGACCCTGGCCGCCATCGAAAAGCACAAGGCCACCTGGATCTACCTGGTGCCGACCATGATGAACCGCATCTGGCACCTGCCGGAAGAAGTTCGGACCAAGTACGACCTGTCGTCGCTGCAGACCCTCTGGCACCTGGCCGCGCCCTGCCCGGCCTGGCTGAAGGAGGCGTTCATCCACTGGCTGGGCGGCGACGTGATCCAGGAGCTCTACGCCGGCACCGAGGCCCAGGCCTCGACGGTGATCTCGGGCACGGAGTGGCTGGAGCACCGCGGCTCGGTCGGCAAGGTGCGGATGGGCGAGATGGTGGTCATGGACGACAACGGCGTCCAACTGCCGGCGCGCGAGGTCGGCGAGATCTATATGCGCCGGCCGGAGGGCACGCCGCCGTCGTACAAATATCTGGGCGCCACGGCCAAGACCCTGCCCGGCGGCTGGGAGAGCCTGGGCGACATCGGCTGGTTCGACGAGGACGGCTATCTCTACCTGGCCGACCGGCGCACCGACATGATCCTGGTCGGCGGCTCCAACGTCTATCCGGCCGAGATCGAGGCGGCGCTGGAGGAACACCCGGAGGTGCAGTCCTGCGCGGTGATCGGCTTCCCGGACGACGACCTGGGCAATCTCATTCACGCGATCGTGCAGACCAAGGGCTCGCGCGACGAGGCCTCGCTGCGGGCGCACCTGGCCCAGCAGTTGGTGACCTACAAGCAGCCGCGCAGCTATGAGTTCGTCGACGAGCC
>JBEBYB010000093.1:0-10957 GCA_040391295.1 Phenylobacterium sp.
GCGCCGGCTTGGAGGTGATCTCCGCCGGGTCGGGTTCACGCACGACCGGCGCGGGCGCCGGGGCAGGCTCCGGCTCCGGCGCAGCCTCGACCACCGGTTCGACCACCGGTTCGATCACCGGTTCTGCGACGGCTTCAGTCGGAGCGGCAGTCGCTGCTTCGGCTGCTGCTGCTTCGGCCGCAGCCGCCTCAGCCGCGATGGAAGCCTTCGTGCGGCGAGCGCGGGGCTTCTTGGCGGGCGGGGCCTCGACGGCGACGACCGGCTCCGGCGCGGGTTCGTCTACGGGCTCCGGCTGGGCTTCAACCTCGACAGCGACGTCCGCCGCCGTCTCGGCGACAACCTCGACCGATGTCTCGTCGCTCTCGCCCTTGCCACGGCCGCGACCACGACGCGAACGGGCCTTCTTCGGCTTTTCCTCGACCGCGGGCAGTTCGACCCAGATGTCGCCGTCGTATTCCGGCTGAACGTTCAGGTCCGGCGAAGCAGCCGCGACTTCGGCGACGGGCGCCTCGTCGTTGGCGGCGACGGGAACCGGCGCGCGGGTCGCGGGGAAGTCTTCGGCCGGGTCATGCCAGACGAAGGGATCCTCGCCATAGGGCACCCAGGGACGGGTCCAGGAGAAGATGTCGGTCGGACGACCGTCGTCACGCATGCGGCGACCGCCACGGCGACCACGTCTGCGACGCCGGCCGCCTTGGCCGTCATCCTCGGTGTCGTCGGTGCGAGCAGGTTCCTCGCCTGGGGCGCCAGGCGCGCCGGCCAGAGCCGCTTCACGCGGTTCGCCGTCACGACGACCACGCCGACGGCGGCGGCGGCCACGGCGTCCGCCGCGATCTTCGCTATCGTCTTCGCTGTCCTGCAGGCGCTGCTCGGCCTCGTCGTCGTCGGTGGCCTCGCGCTCGATCGCCTCTTCGTCTTCGTCGTCTTCTTCGAGCTCTTCCTCTTCCTCGTCTTCGTAGGCCTCGTCGTCGAAGTCGTCATCGACGGGAGCGTAGGCGTGGATCGGCGCGCTGTGAGCGATGAGCGCGTGTTCGGGCCGGGTTTCGCTGGAGGTCCGCTCGATCTCGTGTTCGGCATGGGCCAGCGCGTCGTCGATCACGATCGTGATGAACAGGCCGAGCTTCTCGTGAATGCGCGCCAGGTGGCTGCGCTTTTCGTTGAGGATATAGAGGCCGACGGCGCGCGGAACCTTGAGGGTCGCCTCGCCGCCGCCCTTCAGGGCCTCGATCTCGACGGCGCGCAGGGCGGCCAGGGCGCTGGACTCGACCGAACGGACGCGGCCGGTGCCGGCGCAATGTTCGCAGACGTGGGTGGTGCCTTCCAGTACGCCCGAGCGGCGACGCTGGCGGCTGATCTCCATCAGGCCGAACGAGCTGATCTTGCCCATCTGGATGCGGGCGCGGTCGTCCTTCAGCGCGTCCTTCAGCTTCTTTTCGACGGCGCGGTTGTTCTTCGCCTCATCCATGTCGATGAAGTCGATGACGACCAGGCCGGCAAGGTCGCGCAGGCGCAGTTGGCGGGCGGCCTCTTCAGCCGCTTCCATATTGGTCTTGAGGGCGGTGGCCTCGATGTTCCGCTCGCGCGTGGCGCGGCCGGAGTTGACGTCGACGGCGACCAGGGCCTCGGTCTGGTTGATCACCAGGTAGCCGCCGGAACGCAGGGGTACGACCGGCGAATAGATCTGGCTGAGGTGGTCCTCGATCCGGTGCTTGACGAACAGCGGGGTCGCCTCGCGGTACGGTTGCACCTTCTTGGCCTGCGACGGCATCAGCATGCGCATGAAGTCGCGGGCTTCCTTGAAGCCGGCTTCGCCCTCGACCCAGACCTCGTCGATGTCTTTGTCGTAGAGGTCGCGGATCGTGCGCTTCACCAGGTCCTCTTCCTCATAGATGAGGGCGGGGGCCACGGAATGCAGGGTCGTCTCGCGGATATTCTCCCACAGGCGCAGGAGGTATTCGTAGTCGCGCTTGATCTCGGCCTTGGTGCGCTTGGCGCCGGCCGTGCGGACGATCAGGCCCATGCCTTCCGGCACGTCGAGGCTCTGCACGACGCCCTTGAGGCGCTTGCGGTCGGTGATCGTCGTGATCTTGCGGCTGATGCCGCCGCCACGGGCGGTATTGGGCATCAGGACGCCGTAGCGGCCGGCCAGGGAGAGGTAGGTGGTCAGGGCTGCGCCCTTGTTGCCACGCTCTTCCTTGACGACCTGAACCAGCATGATCTGCCGGCGGCGGATCACTTCCTGGATCTTGTACTTGCGCATCAGCCGCCGGCGGCGCCGGGCGACTTCTTCTTCCATGACGTCGTCTTCGTCGGCGTCGTCGGCGTCTTCATCCTCGTCATCGGACGAGCGCGCCTCGTGATGATCGTCCTCGTCGTCGGCCTCGTCGCGCATCAGCGCTTCGCGGTCGGCGACCGGGATCTGGTAGTAGTCCGGGTGGATTTCGTTGAAGGCCAGGAAGCCGTGACGGTTCCCGCCGTATTCGATGAAGGCGGCCTGCAGCGACGGCTCAACGCGCGTCACCTTGGCGAGATAGATGTTGCCTCTTAGCTGCTTGCGGTTCTGGCTCTCGAAATCGAACTCTTCAACCCGGGATCCGTCGATCACCACGACACGCGTCTCTTCTGCGTGCGCGGCGTCGATGAGCATCTTCTTGGACATTAAATACGTCTCCGTGGCGCGCCGCGAACTCTCGGCTCGGGCGCCGCCGGTTTGTCAGGAGGGCGCGCACGCCACCGCTCATCGCGTTGTCGAAGCCGACAAGACGAGCGGTAGGCCGGAAGAGGGCTCGAGCGGCGCTGCCCATTAGTGTGTTCCCAGGCGCGCTCAACATTAAGCGCGGATCGGACGATGCGTTGGTCGCCACAGGGCGATTGGCCAACGCGAGCTGGTTGTCGCGCGGGAGGCGGCTTTGCGACGCAAAACGCGCGCACTCCAGCGCCGGCGGACATTGCAACACTGAACGCAAAAAGGAAAGCCGCCGCGCCAAGATGGAAAGTGCGAGGGCAGGGTTAACCGTTTGTCCATGTCGATCGAGACTATATGGGAATTAGGAACAGTTGAGTTTAGTGCGGGGCTGCGCGGGAATGGGCGGCATCTTCAGGATGGGCAGAAAAAGCGTGCTGGCTTTGGTCGGCGCCGCTGTCGGCTGCCTGGCTGTTGTCGCCGGTGCTCAAGCCGCGGGTTCAGGGGGGGACGTTCTCAAGGTCCGGCTCGGCGGCGACCAGACCGAAACCCGCATTGTCATTGATCTAAGTCGCTCGGCCTCGGGCAAGGTCGCCTCGAACGGCGCCGACGACCGCCGCGTGGTGTTGAACCTCCCGGGCGTGTCGATTGACGGCGGGTTGCAGGGCGGCGGTCTTGGCCTGGTGAAGGCCTGGGTGGTTGACGATGGTCCGGGCGGGGCGCGCCTGCGCCTTGACCTGGCCGCCGACGCCACGATCAAGCGCCGTTTCCTGCTGCCGCCGGCCGACGGCGTCAGCAACTATCGTTATGTCATCGATCTCGCCGCCAAGGACCCGGCCCCGACCCGTATCGCGCAGTCCGAGCCCGCGGCGCGGGCGGAACCCAGCAAGGCGCGGTTCCTCTCGGCGCCGGTGCGACCGACCAAGGCCGCCTTGCCGATGAAGAAGGTGATCGTCATCGACGCCGGCCACGGCGGCAAGGACCCGGGCGCCCGTGGCGGCGAGGGCAATGAGAAAGACGTCACCCTGGCCGCGGCCCGGGCGCTCAAGTCGCAGCTCGAACGCACCGGCCGCTACAAGGTCGTGATGACCCGCGACACCGACGTCTATGTCGATCACGGCGTGCGAGTTCAGATCGCCCGACGCGCCGACGCCGATCTCTTTATCTCTCTGCACGCCGATTCAGGCTCCGATCCGAGCCTGCGCGGGGCCAGCGTCTACACCTTGGCCGACCGCGCCATCGGCCGTTCGGCCAAGTTTGTCAGCAAGGACGACTGGTTCATGCAGGCCGGCAGTCATGGCGACAACGGCGTGTCGAAAATCCTGCTCGACCTGACCCAGCGCATGACCCGCAATCGCTCGGCGACTTTCGCCGAGGTGTTGCTGAACCGGATCGGCGATCACCAGCCGTTGCTCCGCCGCAGCCACCGCGAGGCGGGATTGGCCGTGCTGCTGGCGCCCGACGTGCCGGCGGTGCTGCTGGAGATGGGCTTCATCACCAATGCCGAGGACGAGGCCGTGCTGCGCGATCCGAGCCGGCGCAATCGGTTGATGGGCAGCGTCGGCGACGCCATCGACGATTACTTCGGCCAACAGACCAAGCTGGCTTCGCGGTAAGCTGTCGCAGGGCCGTTGGCGCCCGGCCCGATGCAGTTTAGACCGAAGGCTCGGTTGGGGTTCACCCCCGCGGAGGTCGGCCAGTTTTGAATCCCCCGGGTAGATGGATCGCGATCGCCGGCGTGGCGGTGCTGAGCGCTATCGCTTTGGCCGGCTTCGCCACGGCGATCTACGCCGCCTGGCTGTTCCACGACATGCCCGACGCGGGCGACCTGGTGGATTATCGGCCGCCGACCGCGACGCGGGCCTACGCCTGGGACGGCGTGTTGATCGGTGAATTCTCGCGCGAACGCCGTATCTACGTTCCCTACGACAACATCCCCCCGCAGCTGGCCCAGGCCTTCCTCGCGGCCGAAGACCGCAACTTCTTCAGCCACGGCGGCGTCGACGCCATGGGCCTGACGCGGGCCATGGCCAAGAACGTCCTGAACGCCATCAACGGCCGGCGGCTGGAAGGCGGCTCGACCATCACCCAGCAGGTCGCCAAGAACGTGCTGCTGACCAGCGACGCGACCGTGGGGCGCAAGCTGAAGGAAGGCATCCTGGCCGGGCGTCTGGAAAAGACGCTGAACAAGGAACAGATCCTCGAACTCTATTTGAACGAGATCTGGCTGGGCTATCGGTCCTACGGCGTCGGCGCGGCGGCCTACAACTATTTCGGCAAGTCGATCACCGACCTGACCCTGGCCGAGTCGGCCTATCTGGCGGCCCTGCCCAAGGGGCCGGACAACTATCATCCTCTGCGCCGCAAGCAGCAGGCGATGGCCCGCCGCAACTGGATCCTCGACGAGATGGCCGATCTGGGCTGGGTCACCCGGGCCGAGGCCGAGGCGGCCAAGCGCGAAGATCTCAAGGTCCAGAAGGCGCCGTCGCGCGCCAAGTACCGCGACGCCGACTTCTTCGTCGAGGAAGTGCGCCGGCGCGGCCTGGCCACCCTGGGCCAGCGCCTCAACGAGGGCGGCTACTATATGCGCACCACCCTCGATCCGGAGCTGCAGACCGCCGCCCGGGTGGCGCTGATGAACGGCCTCGAGCAGTACGACCGTCGCCATGGCTGGCGCGGGGCCTGGGCGCGCGTCGAGACCGCGGACGGCTGGGAGGCGGTCGCCAAGAAGAAGACCCCGCCCTCGGAGCGCCGTGATTGGCGCGCGGCCCTGGTCACCGAGGCCTCGGGCGGCAATGTCCGGGTCAAGGTCGCCGATGGCGGCGCGACGGGTTCGATCGTCAGCCAGGACGTGGCCTGGGCCCGCGCGGGCAAGGGCCTGAAGTCCGGCGACCTGATCTTTGTCGAGCCCGCGCAAGGCGGCGGCTTCCGCCTGCGGCAGGTCCCGCTGGTCAACGGCGCCCTGGTGGCGATGGAGCCGCATTCGGGCCGCGTACTGGCGATGGTCGGCGGCTATTCCTTCTCGCTGTCGAGCTTCAACCGCGCCACCCAGGCGATGCGTCAGCCGGGCTCGGCCTTCAAGCCGGTCGTCTATGCCGCCGCGCTTGAGAGCGGCTACACCCCGGCCAGCATCGTCATGGACTCGGCCATCACGCTCAAGGGCGCGCGCGCCGGCGAGACCTGGACGCCCGAGAACTACAATCGCCGCTATTACGGCGCCCTGACCCTGCGGCGCGGCCTGGAGCTGTCGCGCAACGCCATGACGGTGCGGCTGGCGCAGTCGGTGGGCATGACCAAGATCAGCGACCTCGCTGTGAGGCTGGGCGTGGTCAAGAAGATGGACAAGGTGCTGGCGATGGCCCTGGGGGCAGGGGAAACCACGCCCTTCAAGTTGACCGCGGCCTACGCCAGCTTCGTCAACGGCGGCCGGCGGGTCGAGCCGCACCTGATCGAACTGGTGCAGGACCGCAACGGCGAGACGATCTTCCGGGCCGACAAACGCGAATGCCCACGCTGCGACGCCGGCTTCAATGGCGACGAAAGCCCGCGCATTGCGCCGGGCGGCGAGCAGGTGATGGATCCGATCACCGCCTATCAGGTCACCTCGATGCTGCAGGGCGTCGTCCAGCGCGGCACGGCGACCTCGGCCCTGGTGCTGAACCGGCCGGTGGGCGGCAAGACCGGCACCACCAACGAATACCGCAGCGCCTGGTTCGTCGGTTTCACGCCGCAGATCGTGGCGGGAATTTTCGTGGGCTTCGATGACAACCGCAGCCTGGGCAATGGCGAAACCGGGACCACGGCCGCAGTGCCGATCTTCATCGAGTTCATGGCCGCGGCGACCAAGGACCTGCCGAAGGAAGAGTTCAAGGCCCCGAAGAACGCCAAGTTCGCCTATGTTCGCGGGATCCGCGAGGCCTTCCGGCCCGGGACCGAGCCGCGCGTGGCGGCCCCGGTCCTGAGCGCGCCGACGGAAGGGCCGGTGCCTTACAATCAGGCTTGGCCTGACGGGAAGCTGTCGAGCCCCGCCGCGCCGGCCGCGCCGCCGAAGAAGTCCGATGAAATGAGCGGTCTCTACTAGGCCCCGAGCGACCCATCTGCGGGGAGGCCATTGTTTTCCGGCCCCCCGCGCGCTATCTGCCGCGACCCCAGAGCACGTCTGGTTCGGAGATTCCCATGAGAGCGGATGTCGAGGCCTCCAAGGCCGACATCGAGCAGTCGATTGAACTGCTCAGGAGGCGACTTTGACTGGGAACCTTCCCTAAGAAAACTCGATGAGCTGAACGCCCGCGTCGAAGATCCCACCCTGTGGAACGACGCGGCGGCGGCCCAGGCGATCAGTCGCGAACGCAGCAAGCTGGCGGCCCAGGTCGAGGCGGTGCAATCGCTTGAGCGCGATCTGGCCGACGCCGTAGGCTATGCCGAGATGGCCGACGAAGACGGCGACGAAGCTTCCCTCGATGAGGCTCGCGACCAACTCAAGAGCCTGAAGGACCGCGCCGCGCGCGCAGAGCTGGAGGCCCTGCTTTCGGGCGAGGCGGACGGCAACGACGCCTTCGTTGAAATCAATTCAGGCGCCGGGGGCACCGAGTCCAACGATTGGGCCGGCATGCTGCTGCGCATGTACAGCCGCTGGGCCAACGCTCACGGCATGACCGTCGACTTCCTGGAAGAGACGCCGGGCGAACAGGCCGGGATCAAGTCGGTCACCCTGCAGGTCAAGGGCCCCAACGCCTATGGCTGGCTGAAGACCGAGGCCGGCGTTCATCGCCTGGTGCGGATCTCGCCCTATGACTCGGCGGCCAAGCGGCACACGAGCTTCGCCTCGGTCTGGGTCTATCCGGTGGTCGACGACACCATCGAGATCGAGATCAATCCGTCGGATGTGCGCACCGACACCTATCGCGCCTCCGGCGCGGGCGGTCAGCATATCAACAAGACCGACTCCGCCGTCCGCCTGACGCATATTCCGACCGGCGTGGCCGTGGCCTGCCAGGCCGGCCGCTCGCAGCACCAGAACCGCGAGGAAGCCTGGAAGATGCTTCGCGCGCGGCTCTATGAGCTCGAGTTGCAGAAGCGCGAAGCAGAGGCCCAGGTCCTGGAAGACCAGAAGACCGACATCGGCTGGGGCCACCAGATCCGCTCCTACGTCTTGCAGCCGTATCAGATGGTCAAGGACCTGCGGACCGACGTGGAGACCTCCGACACCCAAGGGGTGCTCGACGGCGATCTGGACGCCTTCATGGGCGCCTCGCTGGCCCAGAGAGTCGGAGTCACCCGCGAGGCCGACGCCTAGGGCGACGTTGCATTTTCACCCGATGCGGCGTTCTGATCGGCCAGGCTGACAGAACGCAGGGTGCGATATGCAACGGGTCCATTGCGAGTGGGGACTGAGCGGCGTCGAAGTGCTGCGCGACCATGCCGCCGTGATGGTGATCGTCGACGTTCTGTCCTTCTCGACGGCCGTGGACGTCGCCGTCCATCGCCACGCCCGGATCCATCCGTTCCCTTACGGCGATGAAGACGCATCGCGCGCCGAGGCCGAGCGCCTGGGCGTGCGGTTGGCGGCGAGCCGCAAGGCCGGCGGGCAACTGAGCCTGTCGCCCGCCAGCCTGCTGAAGCTGAACCCTGGCGAGCGCCTGCTGCTGCCGTCGCCCAACGGGTCTCGGCTATCGCTGGCCTGCGGCAGGGCTAACGTCCTGGCGGGATGCCTGCGCAACGCCAAGGCGGTCGCCGCCAAGGCCCTGGCCTTGGCCGACGGCGGGCAGATCGCGGTGATCCCGGCCGGGGAGCGCTGGCCCGACGGCAGCCTGCGGCCGGCGATCGAGGACTTGTTGGGGGCGGGGGCGATCATCGCCGCCCTGGGCCTGGCGGGCGACCCCGAAGCGCAGGTCGCGCGAGACGCCTTTCTGAGCGCCGAGCCGCATCTGGCTCCGACCCTGCGCGGATGTCGCTCCGGCCTGGAGTTGATCGAACGCGAGCACGCCATGGACGTGGAGATCGCGCTCGAGCTCAATGTCAGCCATTGCGCGCCGATGTTGAAAAACGGCGCTTACGAGAACGCTGCGGCCTAGGCGCTTTTGGCTTCCTCGGGCGCGGCCAGGGCGACGGGGGCAGGGCGCTGGAACTTCAGGCTCCGGCCCTGGAAGAAGGCGCCGGTCTCGACCGAGAGCTGTTCATGGGTGATGTCGCCGTCCACATAGGCGGTGCCGTGGAGGCGGACTTGCTTGGCGGTAAGCGTGCCGATGATGCGGCCGCGGGCCTCGACGGTCTCGGCCTGGATCGAGCCTTCGATATGGCCGGTTTCGCCGATGGTCAGGTGGCCGATACGGACATCGCCGCGGATCACGCCGTCGACGTGAAGATCGCCTTCGCCGGCGATGCTGCCCTCGATGGTGATGTCTTCGCTGATCAGGGAGGCTGGACGGGGCGTCTTGCGCGCCGGATCGCTGGACTGTGCCGACAGGGACGCGTCGGACTTCACGGAAGCCTTTTCAAGCTTAGCCGTTTTGGAGAACATGATCGCCAGCCTTTATGAACCGATTGGGGTTCTGGGCTCGACCGTTCACCCAGACCTCGTAGTGCAGGTGCGATCCGGTGGACCGCCCCGTGGAACCCATCGCGCCGATGCGCTGACCGACGGCGATGCGTTGGCCCGGCTGGACGGCGATGCCGCTCAGGTGGGCGTAGCGGGTCTTGAAGCCGCGTCCGTGATCGACCTCGATGGTGTTGCCGTAGCCCGAACGGACGCCGGTGAACGAGACGACGCCCGGCGCGGTCGAATAGATCGGGGTGTTGGAGGCGCCGGCGAAGTCGAGACCGGAATGGAAGGCGGGGCGGCGCGTAAAGGGGTCGAGGCGCACGCCGAAGCTGCTGGTCTGCGGGGTCAAGGTCGTGGGGCGGGCGAAGGGCAGCTTGGTGGCCGCCTCGGCCAGGGAGCCGGCCTCCGACAGATTGGTCGCGGCGTGCTGGATGCGCTCGGCGAAGCCCTCGTCCACGTCAAGGATGGCGGCCAGGGCGCGCGGGTCCTTGGCTTCGATCAGCGGACCGCCGAGCGAGCCGGCCTTGGGCATGTAGGTCGATGGGGTCAGGCCAGCGAGACGGAACGCCAGGCGCAGCCGGTCGGCGCGGGTCTTGGCGAAGTCGTCGGCGGCGTCGATCAGGCGTTCCTGCCCCGCGCGCACCATTTCGATGCGGCGTAGGGGGCTGGCGGTGGCTGGGGCGCTGGTGGCCTTTTCGATGGCCGGCGTCAGGGCCGCGGTGGCCCCAGGCTGGCCCTTGATCTCGGTCAGCAGCATGGCGAGCGCGGCATGGCGGCGCTCGACCGTGACAGCCAGGGCGTCCACCCCGCCTTCATTGGCGTTGAGCTGGGCCACGGCGCTGTTGAGGCGGGCCTCGCGGTCGGCCACCAGACGCTCGGACTTGGCCTGCATCCGGGCCAGCTCCTGGTCGTGGCCGGAGAGGGCCATGGCGTTGACCATCATCGCCGCGGTGCTGACGCCCATCCAGAGGGCCCCGGCTGCGACGCCGCCGGCGATCATCATCTGACGACCGGAGGTCAGGACGAACGAGCGCATTTCTCCGCCGGAACGGACGTAGAGATGTCTCTCGGGGAATAGCTCTTCGAGCGATCGGCGAAGGCGCGCGAAGCGTGTCATGCTCACCGTATCGGTTGCGAAACTCAAGGTGCCGCGGATATGCGATGAGTTTTGGATAACGCGCAAGGCCTATCGCCCTGCAACGTGTGCGGGCGGCGCGCTTCAAAGTATCGATATGTTTGGTTAACGAGACGCAAACGGTCCCGCTAGATAGAGCGTCGCTTTGGGTTCTCGCCAATCACAGATCGCAACATGTCGCGACAAATCTACAACAGGAGCGCGTAGCTTGAGGTTCCCGCGGGGACGGCTTTTGATGGCGTCTGCGGCGACCTGTCGCAGACGCCAACGCTTAAGCTTGTAAGGCTTCTGCGGCCTTCAGCACCTCGGCGGCGTGGCCAGGAACCTTCACTTTGCGCCAGATCCGCGCCAGCTTGCCCTCGGCGTCGATCAGATAGGTGGAACGCTCGATGCCCATGTACTTGCGGCCGTACATGTTCTTCTCGACCCAGGCGCCGTAGCGCTCGATCATCGCGCCTTCGGGGTCTGAAGCCAGGGGAACGGCGAGGTCGTATTTGGCTGTAAACTTCGCGTGACTGGCGAGGCTGTCCTTGGAAACCCCGAGCAGGGCGACGCCGGCCTTCGCGAACTCGGCGGCCAGGGCGGTGAACTCCTGGGC
>JBEBYB010000094.1:0-10936 GCA_040391295.1 Phenylobacterium sp.
ATATGTTACCGTCAAATCTGATCGTAGCAATGGCTCCAGACGCCCGCGAAAGGTTGCAGGTCGCTCGCGCCGTTGCCGTCACTTCGGCCCGACTTCGGGCGCGAGCAACGCCCGAAGGTCCATCTTTCTCGCCATCAACCCCTCGAGCGTGTAGCCGTCCAAGACCGCCATGAACGCCGCCAACGCCTCATGCAGGGCGCCCGTGAGCCCGCAGGCCGGCGCGATGACGCAGCTTCCGCAGTCGACGAGATCAAACCCGCCTTCGGTATGCCGCACGACCCCGCCGACATTGATCTGAGCCGCTGCGCGGGCCAGCCTTATGCCGCCGGAACGGCCGCGCACGCTCTCCAGGTAGCCTGCGCGCACCAGGTCGTTCACGACCTTCATCAGATGGTTCTGCGAGATGCCGTAGGCGCGCGACACCTCGGCGATCGCGCATAACCTCTCCGGCCGCGCCCCCAGATAGAGCAGAACCCTCATCGCATAGTCGGTGTAGCGGGTCAGGCGCATTTGGCCTCCTTATCGCCGCGAACAGCCATGCCTATTTTTAATATGCATTTTTGTTGCATGTATAAAATCGCCAAGATAGATGCATTCCAGATACATGATTTGGCTGAAGGGAGATCGGTCGTCGTCGTGACGGCCGAAACGGGATGCCGACACCCTATCGTTCGACGCCGATTTTTGACGAAACCACCTTGCCGGCCGCCCTGCGAGCCGAGCATCGCACCAAGGCGGGTGTCTGGGGGCTGGTGCGCGTTCTCGAAGGCCAGTTGAAGCTGACCTATCTGGCGCCCGTGTCGGAACTCATCGTCACGCCGACGACGCCGGCCGTCGTTCGACCAGAACAACCGCATTTCGCAGAGCCCCTGGGCCCGATGCGCATGCAGGTCGATTTCTACCACGAAGACCCTGGCGGCTGATCAAGCCGCCGTCCTCCCCTAGCGGCTAACGGGCCGCACCCACCCCACAGGATTGATAGATGTCGCAGACACTCAGCGAGCAGACGATCGCGCTCGTCAAAGCCACCGTTCCGGCTCTCGAGGCCCATGGCCTGGAGATCGTCCAGGTGATGTACACCCAGATGTTCAAGGATCCGGCGATCCGCGACCTCTTCAACCAATCCCACCAGGGCGGCGCTGACGCGGGTTCCCAGCCGCGCGCGCTCGCGGGCGCGATCTTGGCCTACGCCGCCAATATCGAGAACCTCGGGGCTCTGACCCAGACCGTCGAACGCATCGCTCAGAAGCATGTCGGATTGCAGATCGCGCCGGAACACTATCCGCATGTCGCCGAGGCTCTGCTCGGCGCCATCAAGGCTGTGCTCGGCGAGGCGGCGACCCCGGAAATCCTCAACGCCTGGGGCGAGGCCTACTGGTTCCTGGCCAATATCCTGATCGGGCGCGAGCGCGATCTCTATCAGGAACAGGCGAGCACCGACGGCGGCTGGAACGGCTGGCGCTCCTTCGTGATCGAGGCCGTGCACGCTGAAAGCGCCGTCATCTCCTCGTTCCTTCTGCGCCCAGCCGACGGCGGCCCGGTGATCCGCCACAAGCCAGGCCAGTACCTGACCTTCTGGCTGGAAATTCCAGGCCGTCCGCCCGTCAAACGCAACTACAGCATTTCAGGTGCGGCCAACGGCCAGACCTATCGGATATCGGTGAAGCGCGAATCCCATGGCCTCGCCTCGGGCTGGCTGCATGAGCATGCGGTCCCAGGAACGGTGTTGAAGGTCGCGCCGCCGGCCGGGGATTTCTTCCTGACCACCAGCCCTGAGCGCCCGGTCGTGCTGCTATCTGGCGGCGTCGGCCTCACCCCTATGGTGGCGATGCTGGAGACCCTGGTCGCCCAGCACCCCGATGTGCCGGTCCACTACGTGCACGGCGCTCAGGACGGCTCGACCCACGCCATGGGGTCACATGTCCGCGCGCTCACGGCCGACCGGCCGAACACCCAGGTCACGACCTTCTATCAGACGCCTCGGCAAGAAGATGCGGTGGGCCGCGATTACGACCTGCCCAGCCTGATCAACGACCACTGGCTGAGCACGGCGACCCCGATCAAGGACGCCGACTACTATCTCTGTGGACCGCCGGCCTTCCTGAAGGCCCTGGTGCCCGCGCTTTCGCTGGCCGGGGTTTCCTCCGACCGCATCCACTACGAGTTCTTCGGTCCGGCCGACGACCTGCTCGCCGCCTGACGCCTCCCCGACGACCAGGCGCGAGCGGCGAACATCTCGCTGCCGCGCCTATGGTCTGGCGTCGCCCTTGCTGGAGCGTTTTCCGGCGAAGTGGATCGACAGCTCCGATTCCATCGGAGCGAACTGCGCTCTAAAGACCGATCACCCGTTGCTCGGCCGGCACGACGACGATCAGCCCCTCGCAATGGGCGTTGACCCGCACCTGGCAGGACAGCCTGGAACGCGGCTCGGCGCCTTCGGCGAAATCCAGCATGGACTCCTCCATCGCGCCTGGCGCGCCCGTGACGGCTGACCAACGCGGATCAATATAGACGTGGCAGGTCACGCAAGCGCAGTTGCCGCGGCACTTGGCTTCGATCCCCTCGACGTTCGCCCGAAGCGCCGCCTCCATCAGCGACACCCCCGCCCTGGCCATAACCTGCCGACAGGTCCCGTCGGGCTGGACATAGGTGATCTTGAGGAGCGGCGGCGACTCCATCAGGCGAAGATATTCCACCCCACCAGGACGCAGATCACGGCCAGGGCCGTACAGAGGAGCATGTTGACCAGCATCCTCATCATGCCCCGTTCATGCTCGTTGGTCAGGCCAAGACGGTCACAGACCACTTTGGCCGGCAGCATCAGCAAACGACCTAAGGCCATAGCGCTCTCCGCACACGATTAGGGACCCGCTCGTCGGCAAGGTCGTCGGGACCGGCGACCAGTTCGCGGGTCCACAGGAAAGATTCGCCCAGGCCAATGGCCAACAACCAGGCCACCTTGATCACCTCGGCCACGATGTAGGTCATGTGCAGGTTGGATTGAGGCAGCGGCGACAGCCCGGCCTGGACCGCGGCGACACGAAGATCGAGCGCCGGCGTCAACCAGAACACCTGCATCATGACGATGGCGCCAGGGACGCTCAGGCCCAGATACCAACTCCCGCGCGCCCTGGACCACACGCCCAGAACCAGCAGCAGGCCGATCAGCGCGAACTGCGCGCCGCTGTAGACGCGAAATGTCTGCTGGCCGATCTCCAGCGCGACGGGGAGGCTGAGCGACGGCGCCAGGAACTTGGCGGGCGTGGCCAGGAACGCCACCCCGACCGACAGCCCCGCCCAGACGAGGCACAGTTGGATCCCAAACCGTTCCAGTCTGGTTTTGGCCTGCGATCTCGCCATCCCTCGGACCTCGCTCCAGCCACGAACGCGAACTCCATCCGGGCCGCGGTTACGTTCAAGCCTAAACATATATCTATAATATATGTTTAGGCTTGAACAGGGTTCATGGGCGTCAGGATCAATTCTGAGTTCCGCGGCTCGGCGCTCTTGGCCCGCGCCGGCGCCCAGCCCCTACGCGCTGGTCTTGCTGGAAGGCGCGGGGGCTTTTGATGTGGGGACGTCAGCCAGCAGCCCACGCAAAACATCAACATTATCAGTCAGGTCGGCCAGGCTATAGCTGTCGAGCACGTCAAGGAACGCGCTCTGCGCCCGTTGCAGGGCGCCGCGCAGCTTGCAGGCCGGCGTCAGGACGCAAATCGCGTTGCTGGAATCAAAGCAAGGCACCAGCGCCATGTCCGGCTCGGTCCGTCGAACCACCTCGCCCAGATTGATGCTCTGTGCGGGACGAGCAAGACGCATGCCCCCGCGCTGACCCCGAACGGTTTCGATATAGCCAGCGACACCAAGCTGGTGGACCACCTTCATGATGTGGTTTTTGGAGATGCCGTAGCTGGCGGCGATCTCCGCGATCGTCGGACGGCGCTCGACATGCACGGCGACGTACATGAGCACCCGCAGGGAGTAGTCGGTATAGACGGTGAGCCGCATCAGAGCCTTCCATTTGGCCGGTCAGGCCTGCCTCTTCAGATACTCCGCCAGAGCGACGGCCTGATTATGAATTTCGTCGTGCGCGCCATATATCAACGTCACCGGTCCGGCCGCCATAAGGTCCCGGAGCGTCTGGATCGCCGGGTTGACGCCTAGCTCCGCGAAATAGCGCCGACGAAATTCCGGCCAGCGTTCGGGTTTGTGACCAAACCACTTTCGCAGATCGGCGCTGGGCGCCACGTCCCGAAGCCAAATGACGTCCGCAAGATCCTGCTTGCTCAGGCCCCGTGGCCAGAGGCGATCCACCAGAACTCGCTGACGGTCCTCGGGAAGCGACGGCTCATAGGCGCGTTTGATGCGAACCGGCGAACTGGCCGCGTTGCGCATATTTGCAGTCATCACCCGACTCCCATCCGAAACAACACGCCCCGCCCTCCTGAGCGACGCGCCCGCTTGCCGGAACAGCGCGCCAAATGAAGTATGGTTCATACTTGTCTGAGAGTCTCCGCGCGACCGCACGCCTTCCGATGCAAGGCGTGGCCGGGCCTGAGCAGCATCTCCGTAAGAGTACTTAAGGGAGGCTCCTGGATTTCGCACGTCCTCGCCGCCCCCTAGCCATGGGGCGCTCAGGAGGTCCGTCTAGATGCTTGCCCAATCCTTCGCCCCGCCGCGGGCGACCCCGATCGTCCAGCCCGACGACTTGCTGAACCGCATTGGCGTGCGGATGGCGTTTGCGAAGGACGAGGAGATCTATGGTCAGGGCGAGGCCGCCAACCTCGTCTATCTGGTGGCGACCGGCGCTGTACGCACTTCGCGGTTCATGAGCGATGGTCGACGGCCGATCGATAACTTCTACTATCCCGGCGACATCTTCGGCCTGGAGGTGGGAGACGAACACGCCTTGGCGGCCGAGGCGCTCAGCGACTCCATGCTCCTGGTCGCCACCCGTTCGGCCCTGATCGCCGCCGGCGGCGAGCGGGCTCTTCAGACCATGTTGTGGGACGCCATGGTCCGCGACCTGCAAAACACCCGCGAACACCTGATGCTGCTGGTCTGCAGCAACGCCCGCCAGCGGGTGGCCGGCTTCCTGCTTGGCTTGGCCGAGGACAATCCCGGCCCAGTCATCGAACTCGCCATGGGACGACAGGACATGGCCGACTATCTGGGCCTGACCATCGAAACAGTGTCGCGGATGATCACCGATCTGCAAAACAACGACCTGGTGGAGTTCCAGAGTTGCCGACAGTTCGTGGTTCGCGACCGCAAGGCGCTCGCAGGCGTCGCCGCCTGCTGAGCGCGACTTAACCTCCCGCCTACAGCGTCTTCGAATGACGGCCCTCCTGGGCCGCGAAATAGGTGTCGAACGCCGCGCAAACCGAGCGGATCACGAGCCTGCCCTCCCCGACGACGGCGAGACGTTCGCCGTCAAACGCCACCAGCCCGTCACGCTCCAACGGTTCCAGCCGGGCGAGGTCGCCAGCAAGGTCGGCGAGGGTCCGGCCGTGACGCGCGCAGATGCCCGGCAAGTCCGCCGAGAAGTCGCACATCAGCCGCTCGATGATCTCGGCCCGGAACCGGTCCTCGCCCGTGAGCGGCACGCCCCGAGCGATGGGCAGGTCCCCGGCCGTCAGCGCCGAGCGCCATCCCAGTTCCTGGGCGATATTCTGCACGAACCCTTGGGGCAGGCTGCCGATCGCCGAAGCCCCGACCCCGATCAGCGTGCGCGCCGCGTCAGTGGTGTAGCCCTGGAAGTTGCGGCGCAGCCGGCCCTGCGCCTGGGCCAGCGCCAGTTCGTCGGTCGGCAAGGCGAAGTGATCCAGGCCGATCCGCACATAGCCCTCGGCGATCAGCCGCTCGGCCGCCGCCTCGCTCTGGTCGAGCCGTTCAGCGGCGCCCGGCAGGGCGGCCTCGTCGATGAGCTGTTGGTGGGACTTCATCCACGGGACGTGGGCGTAGCCGAACAGGGCCAGCCGCTCTGGCCGCAGCGACAGCAACTTGTCGATGGTCTCCAGGGTGTTGCCCACCGTCTGGTGCGGCAGGCCGTACATCAGATCCAGGTTGATCGAGCCCACGCCGGCTTCGCGCAGCCAGCCGACGCAGCGGGCGATCTCCTCCAGGCTCCCCTGCCGGTTCACCGCGGCCTGAACCTGCGGCGACAGGTTCTGCACGCCCAGGCTGGCGCGGTTCAGACCGTGCCGCGCCGCCGCGAGGACCCACTCCCTGGTCAATCCTGGAGGATCGATCTCAGCCGCGACCTCGATATCGGGAGTCAGTCGGAAGACATCGCCCAAGGCGCCGAACAGCACGCCTAGTTCATCGACGCTGAGCATATTGGGCGTGCCGCCGCCCAGATGCACCGCGCTGGCCGGTAACCGAGACGGCAGGGCGGCCCCGAGCAAGGCCAGCTCGTCCTTTAGATAGGTGACGTAGTCCGCCACCGGCCCGTGGTTGTTCACCACCCGGGTGTTGCAGCCGCAGTACCAGCAGAGCCGCGCGCAGAAGGGGACGTGCACATAGACCGACACAGCTTCGTCGGCCGGCAGTTCGCCCAGCCAGGCGCGATAGGTCGTCGCATCGACGTCAGGCGTGAATTGAACGGCCGTCGGATAGCTGGTGTAGCGCGGCGCCCGTCCGTCGTATTTCGAGACCAGGGAGGCGTGCGAGGGCGGCGGGACGAAGGCGGCGGCGGTCACGGGGCAAGCTCCAGAAGGCTGAGCCTTCACCCTGCCCGGCCAGCGCGGGCCCCGCCGTGACATCGATCAATCCAGCGGTCGGTCGATCGGGTCTTCAAGCAATATGCGCGAGGCGTCGCCCAGCGGATCGTCGTATTGGCCGCTCCGCACGGTCCACCAGAAGGCCCCCAATCCGGTGAGCGCCAGCAGGATCGAGACCGTGGCCAGGAAGATCAGGATGCTCATTTGCTCCCCTTCAACCCTGTCCGCAGGGCGTTGAGCGTCACCGCCAGCGACGACCCGGACATCGCCAAGGCGGCGACGAGCGGGTTGATGAAACCGAACATGGCCGCCGGCGCGGCGATCAGGTTGTAGAGCGCGGCGAAGGCGAAGTTCTCCAACGCCCGGCGGCGGGCCGACCGCGCCACGTCCAGCGCGGTCACTACCGCGCCCAGCCCCTCGCCCGAAAACACCAGGTCGGCGGCGTTCTGGCTGGCGTCCAACGCCGAGCCGGGGGCCATGGCGGCATGAGCGTTGGCCAGCGCCGGCGCGTCGTTGAGGCCATCGCCGACCATCAGCACCCGGCGCCCCCCCTGGCCCCGCGCGGCGATGGCCTCGGACTTCTCGGCGGGCGTCAGCCCAGCCCGCCAGGTCTCGATCCCCAGCGCCTGCGCCACCTTGGCGACCGGGGCGGCGACGTCCCCGGAGAGAATCTCGATGGTCAGGCCGCGTTGGCGCAGAGCGGCGATGGTTTGCGCCGCATCGGGCCGGATGGCGTCGGCGAAGGCGAAGCGGATCTTGGTGTCGCCGTCGAAGCCGAACCACAACTCGGTCTCGCTGGGAACCGCCCCGGGGACGCCCACAAAGCCCGCGCGTCCGAGCCGGGCGCGGCGTCCGCCGATCCAGCCCTCGACGCCCTGGCCGGGGGTTTCGACGACGTCCTGCGCCAGGGAAGATACGCCGGCCTGGGCCGACAAGGCCTTGGACAGCGGGTGGGCCGAAGCCCGCGCCAGCGGCGCGGCCATGGCGATCGCGGCCGGGACCGGATCGAGCAGGCGCGGACGTCCCTCGGTCAGGACGCCGGTCTTGTCGAACACCACATGATCGACCTCGGCCAGCCGCTCCAGCGCCGCGCCGGACTTGACCAGCACCCCGCGCCGGAACAACCGCGCCGAGGCGGTGATCTGCACGGCCGGGACCGCCAGGCCGAGCGCGCAAGGGCAGGTGATGATCAAGACCGCCACCGCCCGCAGCAGCGCCTCGCGCGGACTAAGCCCCAGGGCCCAACCACCGAGGAAGGTGATCGCCGCGGCGCTGTGGACCACCGGCACATAGAGAGCGGCGGCCTTGTCGGCCAGGCGCACATAGAGCGAGCGCGACTGCGCCCCGGCCTCGACCAGCCGTGCGATGGCCGCGACGGCGCTATCCTCCGACCGCGCGGTCGCGCGCAGCCGCAGCGTGCCGGTGAGATTGAGCGCGCCGGCGCGGCAGATGTCGCCCGGCCCCATGCGGGCCGGCGCCGTCTCCCCGGTCAACAGCGCGTTGTCGAGTTCCGACACCCCGCCCTCGACCACGCCATCCACCGGGATGCGCTCGCCCGGGCGCACCAGCAGCAGGTCGCCGGACCGGACGTCGTCCAGCGGCGTGCGATGCTCAACGCCGCCCACACCCACGACCACGGCGGCGGGCGCCTGCATGGCCAGCAGGTCGGAGGCGGCGCTGCGCGCGTTGGCCCGCAGCCGGTGATCGAGCCAACGGCCGATCAGCAGCAGAAAGAGCAGCGAGATCGCCGCGTCGAAATAGGTGTCCGCCCCGCCGAGCAAGGTCTCCACGAAGCTGATGACCAGGGTCAGGATCACGCCGATGGAGATCGGCACGTCCATATTGGCCCGCCCCTTGCGCAGCGAGCGCCAGGCCGAGGTGAAGAACGGCATGCCGGCATAGACCGCGCAGGGCGCGGCGATCACCGCGCTCATCCACTGCATCATGGTCCGCGTCGCCGGCCCCAGCTCCTGGCCGAACAGCCCGGCCCAGATCGGCACCGAGAACATCATCGCATTGCCGGCCCCGAAGGCCGCGACGCCCAGCGCCATGGTCAGCCGCCGCCCCTCGGCGTCGTGGGCGGCGAGCGCCTGGGCCGGATCGAACGGGGTGGCCGGATAACCCAGCCCTTCCAGCCGCTCCAGCACCGCGCCGGCGTCGTCGCGGCCGCGCTCGAACGCCACCGAGAGCTTGCCCGATGTCAGGTTGAGCCGCGCCGAGGTCACCGCCGGCATGGCGCTGATTTCGCGCTCGATCTTGGAAAGGCACGCCGTACAGCGCGCGCCCTTGACCAGCAGGTCGATCGAGGGCCGCCCATCCTCCCCGTCCCGCAGGAAGGCCGAGAAGTCCTGGCGATCCAGGATTGGCGAGGTCACGGCCATGTCAGTCGGCGCTCGCCTTCAAAGAGTTCCGAGCCGGGGCTCTTGGCCGCGAAATGCAAGTCCCAGGCGCCCGAACCAGGACCGGCCTTGGCGACATAACGGCCTGGCGAAGCCTCGGTGAACTTCAAGCTGATCTGGCCGGCCTGGGTCGCGGGACGCCGCAACACGCCCTCTATCTTCAGGCCCAGGAGCGGTTGGCCGGCGCGATCGCGCATATCGACCTCGACCCCTGGACCAGCGGCCGCGGCGGTCGCACCCCAGCCAAGCTCCGCCTGGGCCCGCCGCTGGGCGACCGTGCGGTTGAACCCCACCCCGTCTTCGTAGGGGGTCTCCGAAACCTGCCCCGGGAACGAGCGGTAGGCGGCGGTCAGAAAGTAGCCGTTCACCGCGATGACCACTCCGAAGAAGGCGATGACGGCGAACAGGACGTGACGTCCGCCGATCCGGAAGCCGGGCTTTTCAGGTTTTGGGCTCATTGGCTGTTCGCAGCTCCGGACAGGAAGATCGTGGCGGTCGCCGCCTCCTCCCGAGACGAGCGCACCACGAAGGTGGCGGGCAGGTTCGGGGCGGTCAGCGCCTGCGGCGGCAAGGTGACGAACACGCGGACGGCGCGCACCTCGTTGGCCGGAACCTCAACGGTGATCGCCTTGGCGGTCTCCGACGATCCGGGCATTTTCAGCACCGCCGCGGGCTGGCCCTTCAGGGTTATGGTCATCTGCTCGGGCTGGAAGCTGCGGTTGGCGACCTTCAGGGTGTAGCCGTTGCGGACCGCCCCATCGTGCAGCCGCACGAACACCGGGTTGCGGTCGCGCGTCACGTGCAGGTCCAGCGTCGTGCGCGTGGAGAGGCCCCAGACCATCAGCGCCGACACCGCCACCAGCGCCAGCGCGTAGAACACCGTGCGCGAACGCACCAATCGATAGATAGCCGGCCGCCCGGCGGCGCGCGCCTCGACCGCGGCGTCGGTGTCGTAGGCGATCAGGGCGGTCGGACGGCCGACCTTGATCATCACCTCGTCGCAGGCGTCGATGCAGAGACCGCAGTTGATGCACTCGAGCTGCGAGCCGTCGCGGATGTCGATGCCCATCGGGCAGGCGGTGACACACTGGTGGCAATCGACGCAGTCGCCGCGCCCGGCCCAATCGGCCCCCTTCTTGTGCGCGCCGCGCGGCTCGCCGCGGTCATGACGATAGGTGACCTGCAGCGAATTGGTGTCGAGCATCGCGCCCTGGATGCGCGGCCAGGGGCACATGTAGACGCAGACCTGCTCGCGCATCATCCCGGCGAAGACGTAGGTCGTGAAGGTCAGCAGGGCGGCGAAGACGTAGCCGGTGATCGGCCCTTGCAGGGTCCAGAAGTCGTGCAACAGGGTGGGCGCGTCGTGGAAATAGAATATCCAGGCGCCGCCGGTGGCGAAGGCGATCCCCAGCCACACGGCGTGCTTGCCGACCTTCCGCCAGACCTTGTCGAGGGACCAGGGCGCCGCGTCGAGCCGCATACGTGCGTTGCGGTCGCCTTCGAACAGCCGCTCGACATAGATGAAGAGGTCCGTCCAGACCGTCTGGGGGCAGGAATAGCCGCACCACAGCCGGCCAAACAGCGCCGTGACCAGGAACAGGGCCAGGGCGGCGATCACCAGCAGGCCGGTGATAAAATGCACCTCCTGCGGCCAAAGCTGGATGTCGAAGAAGTAAAAGCGCCGGCCGGCGAAATCGACCAGCACCGCCTGGTCCGGCAGGTTTCCCGGCCGCGACCAGCGAATCCACGGCGTCACGTAATAGATCGCCAGGGTGGCGATCAGCACCGCCCACTTGATCGCCCGCCACCGGCCAT
>JBEBYB010000095.1:0-10423 GCA_040391295.1 Phenylobacterium sp.
CCCTATGAATCAGACATCTCAGCGTCTGAGAATCCTGAATGTCGATACGGCCTAGCGCGGCTTGTAGATGCGGTCGAACACCCCGCCGTCGCCGAAGTGATAGGCTTGGGCCTTCTTCCAGCCGCCGAAGGTGTCGTCGATGGTGACCAGCGGGATCTTGGGGAACTTTTTGGCCCACTTGGCGGCCGCTTCGGGATTGCGCGGGCGGTAGTGGTTCTTGCCGATCAGGTCCTGGGCGATGGGGCTGTAGAGGAAGTTCAGATACCCCTCGGCCACGGTGCGGGTCTTCTTGCGATCGACCACCTTGTCGACCAGGGCGACGGGCGGTTCGGCCAGGATCGACATCGACGGATAGACGATGTCCACCTTGCCGGGGCCCAGTTCCTCGATGGCCAGATAGGCCTCGTTCTCCCAGGACAGCAGCACGTCGCCGATGCCGCGCTGGACGAAGGTGGTGGTCGAGCCGCGCGCCCCGGTGTCGAGCACCGGCACGTGCTTGAAGAGCTCGCCGACGAACGCCTCGGCCTTGGCCGCATTGCCGCCCGGCTGACGCAGCGCCCAGGCCCAGGCGGCCAGATAGTTCCAGCGCGCGCCGCCCGAGGTCTTCGGGTTCGGCGTGATCACGTCGACGCCCGGCTTGATCAGGTCGCCCCAGTCCTTGATCTTCCAGGGGTTGCCCTCGCGGACCAGGAACACGATCGTCGAGGTGTAGGGCGTCGAATTGTTCGGCAGGCGCGACTGCCAGTTAGCCGGCAGTAGCTTGGCCTTGGCGGCGATCTCGTCGATGTCGCTGGCCAGCGCCAGGGTCACCACATCGGCCTGCAGGCCGTCGATCACCGAGCGGGCCTGCTTGCCCGATCCGCCATGGCTCTGGTTGATCACGATGTCCTGGCCGACTTTTTCCTTCCAGTACTTCGCGTAGGCGGTGTTGATGTCCTTGTAGAGCTCGCGCGTCGGGTCGTAGCTGACGTTCAGCAGGGTCAGCGCCTTGCCCTGGGCGGCGGCGGGGCCCGCCAGCAGCGCCGGCGCGGCCGCGGCCGCAGCGCCCGCGGTCCCCGCAATGAGCAGACCGCGGCGGGACGGGGTCTTCAGGTTCTGGCTCATGCTTCGAGATCCTTGTTCTCAGGCTCGGTAATCTTGGGGAACGCAAGGGGCGGGCGGGCGACGCGGGCCGCCCGCCGCCGGTCAGAACGCGTACTGGGTTCGCAGCGAGTAGATGTTGAAGTCCTGGCCGACCTGGGCGCCGGCCGGCGGCGTCGCCGTCCCGGTTCCGAAGGCCGTGCCGCCGGGCGACAGGCGGTCCACCGAGACGTCCTGATAGGCCGCCTGGAAGCGCAGCACGTTGTTGACGTACCAGTTGAGACCCACGGTGAAGATCTCCTGCTCGCCCCCGCGGACGGTCGAGGCGACCGGCGCGGTCCCGGCGGCGCCCGCGAGGTAGTTGAGGTCCAGCTTGGAATAACGCAGGCCGAGCTCCCAGGCTCCCCAGGCCCCCTTCTTCAGATCGAAGGGCTGGGCGGGCTTGGGCGCGTCGAAGGCGCCGGCGCTGTAGCGGCGGGCCTCGCCGGTGAGGGTCCAGCCCGCTTGGGCGTACCAGCCGGAGAAGTCCGGATCGCTGAGCGGTCCCTTACGGTCGACGTCGATGTCGAAATATTCGGTCTGGAAGTAGAGGTTCTTCCACTGGGCACCGAACTCGGCCCCGACGGCGGTCAGGCCGTCGGCATCGATATTGCCGGTGTCGATCAGCCGCGTGCCGTCGACGCGGATTTCCGGCCGGTCGCGCAGGCGGATGTTGGTGGCCGCGGTTTCGGCCACGTCCGGGCCGCTGGCGGCCGGGTTGAACACGATCGAGGTGTTCACCCCGACATGGATCAAGGCGTCGTCGCGGCGGAACGGCACATAGGTCAGGCGGCCGACGAACGCGGTCTGCTCATCGAAGCTGGAGACGCCGATGACGTTGCCGGTGATCGCCGCGGTGCCGGTCCAGTTGTCGCCGCTGGCGAGCAGGGCGACCGCGGTGCGGCCGTCGCCGCCAGCGATGGCGCGAACCGTCTCGGCGGGCGAGGCGCGCTCGACGAACAGCGAGCCGTTGGTCGAGACCGATTCTTCCAGACCGGCCGGCGGCGAGAAGGCGCCGATCCGCAGCTTCAGATTGGCGACCGGGAAGCCGTACTGCACCCAGGCGGCGCTGATCTTGCCGGCTTCCTCGGTCCCGGAGCCGCCGAAGTCATAGAGGAAGTTGTAGTCGAAGGCGCCGAAGGCCTTGCCCTCGATGCCGATCCGGGCGCGGCGGAAGTTGGCGCCGTCGGACAGGTCGCGGGCGTGGTCGTTTTCGGCGGCGTCGCCGTATGAGCCGCGGCGGAAGTCCGTCGCCAGCGGGCCGGGAGCGGCCTGATCGTAATGGGCGGCGTCCAACTGGAACACGCCGCGGAACGATGCGCTGAATTGTCCGTCATCAGATTCTATGGTCGGGCGACCGTTGTTGATCGAGACCTTCGTCGCCGTGGAATCCTTGCGGACCGCGGCGATGTTGCTGGCGGTCGACTGCTTGAGGTCGGCGATCTGGCCCTGCAGCAGGCTCAGTTGCTCCTCCAGCAGCTTGATCCGCGCGTCGGTGGCCTCGTCGGCCGCCGCCAGTCCCGGCCAGGCAAGGGCGATCGCCGCCGCCCCGGAGATGAGTTTGGTTTTCCACGACATGTGGTCTTGCCCCTCGATTGTTGGAGTTCGTTACAAACTCGACCGCATAAAGACTCGATAAATCCTATCGGTTAAATCGAGATTGATTTGAAGCGGTCGTAGATTTCCTGACAGCGGGTCCCTGGCGCGGCCTCGCGCTTGGGTCGCTGTCATCGCGGTGACATAAGGGTCGGGCTTGGTCGGAATTCGCAGTTCAGGATAGATTCGCCTTGGCGCCAACCCAGCCGCCCGTTCCGCGCAGCCCGCCAGACTGGCTCGTGTCCATCGGCCCCGTGCTGGTCGCGGGGGGCGCCGGCGTGGTGGCGATCCTGGGGTTTGGCTTCCTGGTGCGCGCCGATCCGCAAGCCGTCTCATGGATGGTGCTCGTGGCGGCGGGCGTCACCGGCCTCTGCGCCTGGCATGTGGCCGAGCGGGTGGGCGCGGCGACGCCGGCGCTCAGCGACGCCGACCGGCCCGCCCACGAGGACGCGCCGCCCTATGGGAGCCTTATCAACGCCCTCCCGGACCCGGTGCTGGTGATCGCTGCACATGAACCTGACGACCTCACAGGGCGGCGTTTCGTGCTGGTTAACGAGGCCGCCCGGCAGACCCTTCGGATACAATATGACGCAGGGTTGCTGGTCACGGTTATTCGCGATCCGGATGTGCTGGAAGCGGTCGACGAGGCGCTGTTCCATGGCAAGGAAGCCGAGGCGATCTATGAGTTGGGCGGCGCCCAGGAGCGGGTGATGCGGGCCTTCGCCAAGCCGCTGGGGACTGCGCGCGACGGCGCGCCGCTGGCTCTGCTGGTGCTGCGCGACGAGACCGACATCCGCCGGGCCGAACGCACCCGCGCCGACTTCCTGGCCAACGCCAGCCACGAGCTGCGCACCCCGTTGGCCTCGCTGTCGGGCTTCATCGAAACCCTGCGCGGCCACGCCAAGGACGACGCGACCGCGCGCGAGAAGTTCCTTTCCATCATGCAGACCCAGGCCGAGCGGATGTCTCGCCTGATCGACGACCTGCTGTCGCTCAGCCGTATCGAGCTGAACGAGCACATCGCGCCGGAGGGCGAGGCCGACCTGGTCATGGCCGTGATGGACGTGCTGGACGCCCTGGGTCCGCTAGCGCGTGATCGCGGGGTGCGGCTGGAGGCTGACGACCTGCCGGCGCGCGGCGAGGTGATCGTCGCCGGCGACCGCGACCAGATTATCCAGGTGGTGCAGAACCTGATCGACAACGCGCTCAAGTACACGCCTCGCGACGCGGCGGTGAAGATTTCGCTGCGTTCGGGGCTCTCGGCCTCGGCCGCCGGCGCGCCGGGCGACAGCCGCGCCGCGCGCCTGTCGTTGCTGACGCCCGACCGGGCGAGCGATCTCTATGCGTCCCTGCGGGTCACCGACGCCGGCGTCGGCCTGGCGCGCGAGCACTTGCCGCGCCTGACGGAGCGGTTCTACCGGGTCGAGGGTCAGAAGAGCGGCGAGCGGGCCGGGACCGGCCTTGGCCTCGCCATCGTCAAGCACATCGTCAATCGCCATCGCGGCGGCCTGGCCGTGGAAAGCGTGCAGGGCGAAGGCGCCACCTTCACCGCCTATTTCCCGCTCGCGCGGGTCGAGGCGCCGGCGGCTGAGCCGGCGACGCCCGTCACCTAGGCTGCTCGCGCGGCTAGCGGAAGCTGGCCCGGATAAACAGCGCGGGGCCTTTGAAGTCGTAGTCGACGCTGGCGGTGTAGCGGCCCTTGTCGACGTCCAGCCCATAGTCGACATAGCGGTAGGCCGCCCCGACCTCGATCATGTCCGTCACCCTGTAGGCGAGCGCGGCCTGGGCGTTGAGAATGCTGCCGTCATAGTCGCCGATGTCCAGGGACAGGTAGTCGGCGCGTCCGGTGAGGACCAGCTTCGGCGTCACTTCGAACGTTCCGAACACCCCGACGGTAGGCATCGGCGCCAGGA
Organism: Phenylobacterium sp.; assembly: GCA_040391295.1. Lineage (GTDB taxonomy): Bacteria > Pseudomonadota > Alphaproteobacteria > Caulobacterales > Caulobacteraceae > Phenylobacterium. The sequence goes on from JBEBYB010000095.1 coordinate 4,629, forward strand.
AGGTTCGTTTTGAGTTCTGTTGCCGAATGACGCCGACGCCGACGTCCGCGTCGCCCTGCAAGGCGAGCTCGAAATTGGTGGCGTGCAGGCCGATGGCCGCGCCCAGTTCGGCGCGCTCGGTGCGGATGAAGGCGTAGCCGATGGTGAGGCGATAGATGTCGGACTGCATCTTGCTGGACACCTCGACCCCGACGGGGAAGGTCGCGCCGTCAAAGTCTATGTCGCGGTCGACGGTGCGCGAACCGGTACGGTCCAGGCCATAGTACTCGCCCGCGACCAACCAGCGCTCGCCCAGACGCGCGCCGGCGTAGATCGCCGGCAGCGTCTCGCTGTCGTCCAGGTCCAGGTCCGATTCCATATCGATCTCGGTGCCGGGAAGACCGGGCCGTGAGACGTTCACCGTGGTGTTCGCCTTGGGGAAATAGGCCGAGATCTCGATCCAGTATTTGTCGTTCAGCGCCTGGGCCGCCGCGGGCGTCGCGCACAGCGCGATCCCCGCCACGGAGACAAGGCAGGCCATTTTTGCGTAGCGGGCCATTTCGACCACCTCTCGATCACCCGCAGACCTCTGACGCCCCTCGAACGTCGGGGAAGCGCGGGCGGGCGGCAGCAGGATTTCACCGAACCGAGGCGGCGGATATCAGGTGTATCCCTGTGAAGCTTAGGGTGGCGCCCTAGCGGCGGCGACGCGGCTTTGCGCTGTCGATTCCAAGGGCTGCGACCTTTGGGCGACCACCTGGGCGGGCTTTGTAATGAAACCGTCATCGAACTGTCGCGTAGGAACAGCATTAGGCGGGCAGTTTCCGCGACGCACGGGGAGGGGTGAAGACCCCAGGCCCGTGCGCGCCAAAGCACGGACGCCTGATGCTCACCTGGATCGCCCTTACGGCGCTGTTGCTGTTCTCGGTCGCCACCTTCATGGCCGGCCGGCGCAAAGCGCTGGCCACCGTCGGCGGCAAGCCCGTCCAACTGCATTCGCTGCCCAGCTATTACGGCAGCTACGCGGCGCTCTGGGTCGGTGTTCCCGCGGCCCTGCTGATCTTGATGTTCGCCATGTTCGGCGGCCGGTTGGAGGCGGGGCTGCTGCGCGCCGATCCGCCCGCCGCGGTCGCGGCCCTGACCGCGGCCCAGCAGGACGTCTTCTTCGACGACGCCCGCGCCATCGCCCACGGCGGCCAGCCCAGCGAGACCATTTACGAAGGCGACTTGAAGACCGCGCTGGACGCCAAGGCGGCCAAGGCGGCGCATCTCCAGAGCCTGATCCAACTTGGTTCGCTGGCGCTTGGCGCGGTGCTGGCCCTGGCCGGCGTGCTGATCGCCTATCCCCGCATCGGCCCGCAGTTCCGCGCTCGCAACAAGGTCGAGGGCTGGATCGCCGGCCTGTTCATCGTCTGCTCTGTGACCGCCATCCTGACCACGGCGGGCATTGTCGCCTCGCTGGTCTGGGAAAGCTGGCGCTTCTTCCAGGCGGTGCCGATCCACGAGTTCCTGTTCGGGCTGGAGTGGAACCCGCAGATCGCCATGCGCGCCGACCAGTATGCCGGCACGGGCGCGTTCGGCGCGGTGCCGCTGTTCGTCGGCACCTTCCTGATCATGATGATCGCCATGGCCGTCGCCGCCCCCATCGGCCTCTACTCGGCGATCTACCTTTCCGAATACGCCAATCCGCTGACCCGCTCGGTGGTCAAGCCGTTGCTGGAGATCCTCGCCGGGGTTCCGACGGTGGTCTACGGCTTCTTCGCCGCCCTGACGGTCGGCCCGATCTTCCGCTCGTTCTTCAACTGGATCGGCGCGCAGCTCGCCGGCGGAACGCTCGACGGCCTGGGCCAATATCTGATGCAGGTGCAGAACCAGATGGCGCTGGTGGCCGGGGCGGTGATGGGGATCATGCTGATCCCCTTCGTCTCCTCGCTGTCGGACGACATCATCAACGCGGTGCCCCAGTCGCTGCGCGACGGCAGCCTGGCCATGGGCGCGACCCGCTCGGAGACGATCAAGAAGGTGGTGCTGCCCGCCGCCCTGCCGGGGATCATGGCCGCCATGCTGCTGGCCGTCTCCCGCGCGGTGGGCGAGACCATGATCGTCACCATGGCCGCCGGGCTCCAGGCCAAGACCACGCTCAACCCGCTCGACACCGTCACCACGGTGACCGTTCAGATCGTCACCCTGCTGACCGGCGACCAGGAGTTCGACAGCCCCAAGACCCTGTCGGCCTTCGGCCTGGGGCTCACCCTCTTCGTGGTGACCCTGATGCTCAACATCATCGCCCTGCGCATCGTGCAAAAGTATCGGGAACAGTATGACTGACGCCGCCGTCCCGACCGCCGCCGACCTGCGCCGGACCGTCGAGGCGCGGCTGAAGAAGCGTCACGCCCAGGAGATGCGGTTCCGGCTCTATGGCCGCATGGCCATCATCGTGGCGCTCAGCTTCCTGGCGCTGCTGCTCGGTCGGATCGTCACCCAGGGCTACTCGACCTTCATCGACTACCGGATCGCGGTCCCGGTCTATCTGGACCCCAGCCGCATCGACAAGGCCGACCCCACCGGCGCCAACTACGACATGATGGTCGCGCAATCGGTGCTGGCCAAGCTGGGCGAGCCGGACGACGATCTGGGCGAGAACTCGGGCAAGGTCATGGAGATCATGTCCAACGACCTGGGCTTCCAACTGCTGAAGATGGTCCGCGAGGATCCGTCCCTGATCGGCCGGACGATCACCGTCACCGGCCCGGTCAGGTCCGACGCCGCGCTCTATTTCAAGGGCCAGATCAAGCGTTCGACCCCCGAGGACAGCCGCAAGCTGGACGACCAGCAACTGGATTGGATGGACAAGCTCAAGGCGTCGGGCGCGGTCACCAGCGGCTTCAATGTCAGCTTCCTGACCAACTCCGACTCCACCGAGCCGGAGCAGGCCGGGGTGCTGGGCGCCATCGTCGGCTCGGCGATGATGCTGCTGGTCACCGCCGTCCTGGCGGTACCGATCGGGGTGCTGGCGGCGACCTATCTCGAGGAGTTCGCGCCCAAGAACCGCTGGACCGACGTCATCGAGGTGAACATCAACAACCTCGCGGCCGTGCCCTCCATCGTCTACGGCCTGCTGGGGCTGGCGGTGTTCATCAACTGGCTGGCCGTGCCGCGCTCCTCACCCCTGCTCGGCGGGCTGGTGCTGGCCCTGATGGCCTTGCCGACGATCATCATCGCCACCCGCTCGGCGCTGAAGGCGGTTCCACCCTCGATCCGGGAAGCGGCGCTCGGCGTCGGCGCCTCGCGCACCCAGACCGTGTTCCACCATGTCCTGCCGCTGGCCATGCCCGGCGTGATGACCGGCTCGATCCTGTCGCTGGCCCATGCGCTCGGCGAGACCGCGCCGTTGCTCATGATCGGCATGATCTCCTTCGTCCCTGGCGTGCCGGAAGGCTTCACCGGCGCGGCCACCGTCCTGCCCGTCCAGGTGTTCATCTGGGAAAACGCGTCCGAACGCGGGTTCCACGAGCGCACCGCCGCGGCGATCATCGTGCTGCTGGTGTTCATGATCGTCATGAATCTGGCCGCCATTCTAGTGAGGCGCCGCTTCGAGCGGCGGTGGTAGCATCCATGCGCCTGATCCCGAGGTTCTCCATGCCCAGCCAGCGTGACGACTCGATGGCCCACGACACGGCCCCGGTCCACATCGCGGTCGACCGCGCCCACGCCAGCCAGCCGGCCGGGCCGATCAAGATCCGCGCCCGCGACGTCAACGTCTTCTACGGCGACAAGCAGGCCCTGTTCGACGTTTCGCTGGACGTGCCGGAAAACTCCGTCACCGCCCTGATCGGCCCGTCGGGATGCGGCAAATCCACCTTCCTGCGCTCGATCAACCGGATGAACGACACCATCTCCGGCTGCAAGGTCGTCGGCCGCATCGAGCTGGACGGCGAGGACGTCAACGACCGCTCCATCGACCCGGTGGTGCTGCGCGCCCGGGTCGGCATGGTGTTCCAGAAGCCGAACCCGTTCCCGAAAACCATCTTCGAGAACGTCGCCTACGGTCCGCGCATCCACGGCATCGCCACCGGCAAGGTCGAGCTGGAAGAGATCGTCGAACGCTCGCTGAAGCGCGCCGGCCTGTGGGCCGAGGTGGCCGATCGTCTGCACCAGCCGGGCACCGGCCTGTCAGGGGGGCAGCAGCAACGCCTGGTCATCGCCCGCGCCATTGCGGTCAGCCCTGAAGTGATCCTGATGGACGAACCCTGCTCGGCGCTGGATCCCATCGCCACGGCGCGGATCGAGGAACTGATCGACGAACTGCGTAACCAGTACTGCATCGTCATCGTCACCCACTCGATGGCCCAGGCCGCGCGGGTGTCTCAGAAGACCGCCTTCTTCCACATGGGCAAGCTGGTGGAGGCCGGCCCGACCGACGAGATCTTCACCAATCCGCGCGACAGCCGGACGCAAGACTACATCACCGGCCGGTTCGGCTAAGGGCGAGCGACATGAACGAGCACATCGTCAAATCCTACGAAGACGAGCTGAACACGCTCACCGCCGACTGCGCCCGCATGGGCGGCCTGACCGAAGCCCAGGTCGGCGACGCCATCGACGCGGTGGTCAAGCGTGACCAGGCCTTGGCGCAGGCCGTGGTCGGCCGCGACGAGCGGCTGGACGTGCTGGAAGTCGACATCGAGCGCAAGGCCATCCGCCTGATCGCCCTGCGCCAGCCGATGGCCAACGACCTGCGCAAGACCGTGGCGGCGATGAAGATCGCGTCCAACCTGGAGCGCTGCGGGGACCTGGCCAAGAACATCGCCAAGCGGACCCTGGTGCTCAACGAGGCCGAGCCGATCACTCCGCTGACCCGCTCGATCGAGCGGATGGGCCGGCTGGTGCTGGGCCGGCTGAAGGACGTGCTGGACGCCTATACCGGCTCGGACCTGGATCGCGCGGTCGCTGTCTGGTCGCGCGACGACGAGGTGGACGAGCACTACAACAGCCTGTTCCGCGAGCTGTTGACCTACATGATGGGCGATCCGCGCACGATCACCGCCTGCGCCCATCTGCTGTTTGTGGCCAAGAACCTCGAGCGCATCGGCGACCACGCCACCAACATCGCCGAGATCATCCATTACGAAATCACCGGCGAGGACATGATCTCCGCCGACCGGCCGAAGACCGATGCGCTGCGCCTCTAGCGCGCCGCCCGAGGAGTAGCGATTTGACCCCCCATATCCTGGTGGTCGAGGACGAAGACGCCCTCTCGACCCTGCTGCAGTACAATCTCGACAAGGAAGGCTACGAGGTCGCCGTCGCCGCCGACGGCGAGGAAGCCCTGACCCTGGTCTCCGAGCGCCTGCCCGACATCATCATCCTGGATTGGATGCTGCCGAAGATCTCCGGGATCGAGGTCTGCCGCCGCCTGCGCCAGCGGGCCGAGAGCCGCAACGTGCCGATCATCATGCTGACCGCGCGCGGCGAGGAGAGCGACCGGATCCGCGGCCTCGACACCGGGGCCGACGATTACATCGTCAAGCCGTTCGCGATGAGCGAGCTGTCGGCCCGCATCCGCGCGGTGCTGCGCCGCATTCGTCCGGGCCTGGCCGAGGACCGCGTCCACATCGGCGATCTGGTGATCGACCGTGTCGCCCACCGGGTGAAGCGGGCGGGCAAGGAGATCCACCTGGGTCCCACCGAGTTCCGCCTGCTGGACTATCTGATGCAGCACCCGGGCCGGGTGTTCAGCCGCGAGCAACTGCTGGATGCTGTCTGGGGCTCGGACGTCTATGTCGAGGCCCGCACCGTCGACGTCCATGTCGGGC
>JBEBYB010000096.1:0-10385 GCA_040391295.1 Phenylobacterium sp.
CAGGGCCCGCTCCGCCGAGCGCTTCGGCGCGAAGCAACCCGCCTAGCTTCGTCAGACGCTCAGCGTCGGCTCAGGCTTTCGCCAGCGCCAGATCAAGAGCAGCAAGGCGACGATGATCAGGATCGCGAAGCCGGACAGCATCCAGCTGTTCAGATACCATTGCGCTCCCCAGGTGAACTTGCCGGACATGATCTTCGCCCAGCCCCGGAAGTGCTGCGTCGCCCCGACCGCAAGCCCGAACACCGCGAACACCGCCGACAGGTATCTCACCAGCCAATGCCCCGGATTCGGCAGCATCAGCAGCAGACCGAGCAGGCCGATCACCGTGCGTTGGCTGCGGCAGTAAGGGCAGAGGTACACCAGGCCCGCCAGATCGACCGCCCATGTCAAAGCCGCGATGGCGATCGCCGCCAATCCGACGATGCGCCGGTGACGCAGCAAGATCTCGGGAAGATCGTCAAACATGGGTGTCCCCCTCCGCCTATCCAAACATGGCACGGGACTTCCGCCCTCCACCAGCCTCACAGCGCAAGTAAGCAACCGCCTCGCGTCAGGAGGGGACCTTATCTCTTGTCCGAAGGCCGGACGACGACGCGGGGCGAGCGGCGGGTTTCAAGTCATCTCGACGCTCAGAATTGCGTCCGCCGGAACCTGGAGATTGTTCAGCCAACGCGCTCGAAATCGTTGAGCTTCCAGGTTCTGTCGAACCAGGACTGAAGCGGTCCATACAGGCGGAAGATCGTGAACCAGCTCTTGCCAGGGATCGTCTGGATCCAATTGGCCGCCCCCTCCGGTCGCTCCGGGGCGAAGTAGAGGTCGGTCGAGCCGTCTGAGTTGGCCGCAAGCCCCTTCTCGCTCGACAGGCTGGGGAAGGCCTGGTCGGTCTGCAGCATCGAGCGCGTCTGGATGTCGTAGACCAGAACCGACCAGAAATCCTTGGCCGGCACGTTCGCCGGAACCCGTAGGCGGTAGACCTTGGCGCCGTCCAGCGGCTGGCCCGCATCGTCAAAATTCGAGGCGGCGTACTGCGACCCGATGCCGAGCATGGCCACCGCCATCGCCGGCGTGTTGACCGTCGCCGCGTAGAAAAACAGCGTGCGGGCGTCGAAGTTTCGGGCGCCGTCGTTCAGCCACTCATAGCTGCCGCCGATGAACGGCGTCGTCCACTTGCGATCCGGATAGATGAACGCCTCCGGCATACGGTTCCGAAAGTCGATGGCGCGGGCCGCGGCGTTGCCCACGGCGACCGCGTCCACCAGAATTTTCCGCATGCGCTCGTCCGGCGCGAAGGGCTTGCCCTTCACCAGCCCGATCGCCGCGAAGAGGCCGGTCATGTCGGGGCCATAGGCGCCGGCTGGCTCTTCCTGGATGATCTGATCGACCTCCTCGAAGAACTTGAGGGTGTTGGCGTGGACGGTGTTTATCGCCCGTCCCGAGAGATCGATGAAGCTCGTCGGCGAAGGCGCTTGCGCCTGGCTGAGCGGGTAGACCCGCAGACTCTGCTTCAGGCTGGCCACGCCCGGCGCCGGGTCGCCGTCCTTCATGAAGGCTCGACCAAACAGGAGATTGCCATAGGTCGGCGACTCGAAGGTGAAATAGCCCTCCGGCCTTGGCCCGTCGTAGCCGGGCGGGAGAAACAGGTACTTGCCGCCCTGGCCCTTGTCGGGCCCGGCGTTGCCCAGGTCCGCGACATAGCGGAACCAGAAGTCGTCTACGACGCCGAGGATGCCGGGCGGACTGTCGACCACGACCGGCCCGTTCTTCAGGTCCAGCCAGTTCCAGAAATAGACGGTCTCGCAATTGGCCGTGAGGAAAAGCGACCTGGAATCCATGAGCGTTTCGAAGACGCCGATCACGCCGCCCACGGCGCCGACCTCACGCAGTCCCGCCCGGATCGCCACCATCGACGCGCCCGGTATCGCGTTGAGGAAGGCCTCGACCCCGCGTCCGAAATCGACCTGGTCATAGACCAGCTTGGCGGTGTCCTCGGTGGGGACTCCGTCCGTGAACTCCAGCCGTCCGATCCGGGTCTCGACCCTATCGGGCGTCAAGATTTCCGGCGGGATCGGAGTTGTGAATCGGTAACGGCGCGGCTCGCTCATCGAATGTGTTCCCTTCACCGCCGAGCCCGTCGCGCCATGGAGCGGCCTGCGAGGTCCTCAGCCATGACCCAATAGGTCAGCGCCGGGCGCCGGCCGGATATCGGGGTTCGCACCCACGCGCGACGCCAAAACACCCGTAGCCGTCTGAGCCGGGAAAGAGCCGGGCGGGCCTCAGGTGCTTGCGCCCTGTGGTAGAGGGAAACACCCAACTGACGTGAGACTCGCCCCGCTCCTAGATGCGCCCTTCACCAGTCACGAGTTGGAGGCGCCGCCTTGACCGACACGCATGAAAATCAGCAACTGTCGGCCGTCCAGGCCCGCGAGATCGCGAAGGACGCCTACGTCTACGGCTTCCCGATGCTCGACGAGTATCGGGTCATGTACGCCTTCTCAGTCGACACGAAGAACCCTCAGTACAAGGGCCCCTTCAACTCGATCCTGAATATCGCGCGGGTGTTCACACCCGAGGATACGGCGTTCGTGACGCCGAACTCCGATACGCCCTACTCCTTCGTCGGGCTCGACCTGCGGGCCGAGCCGGCCGTCATCAGCGTGCCGCCCATCGAGAAAGAGCGCTATTTCGTCTTCCAGATGATGGACCTCTACACCTTCAACTTCGACTATCTGGGCACCCGCGCCACCGGCAATGACGGCGGCGACTTCCTGATCGCCGGGCCAGGCTGGACGGGCTCGGCCCCAGCCGGGATCAAGAAGGTCATTCGCTCCGAAACCCAATTGGTGACGCTGGTCGGCCGCACGCAGTTGTTCAATCCCGGCGACCTCGACAATGTGAAGCGTATCCAGGGCGGCTACCAGGTCCGCACCCTTTCGGCCTATCTGGGCGAAGCGCCCAAACCCGCCCCGGAACCGGCCTGGAAGCTCCCCTTGAGCGCCGAGGATCAACGCACCTCGCCCGAGTTCTTCGGGATGCTGGGCTATCTCTTGCAGTTCTGCCCCGCCCACCCGAGCGAGGTCGCCCTTCGCGAGCGGTTTGCGAAGATCGGGATCGTGCCGGGCAAGCCGCTCGACACGAAAGCTCTGCCGGCCGCCATCCAGCAGGCCCTGCGCGACGGCATGGCCGACGGACAGAGGGCGATCGACGCCCGCCGCGCCGAACTCGACGGCAAGATCGACACGCTCTTCGGAACGCGCGAGTTCCTGCACAACGACTATATCGGCCGAGCGGTGGGAGCCCAGGCCGGGATCGGAGCCAATTCACGGGACGAGGCGCTCTATCCCCTCTACGCCGCCGACGCGGATGGAAAGCCGCTCGATGGTCGCGAAGGGCGCTATACGCTCAAGTTCAAGACGCTTCCGCCGGTCAACGCCTTCTGGTCGCTGACCGCCTATGAGCTGCCTAGCCAGTTCCTCATCAGCAATCCCTTGGACCGCTACCTGATCAACGCGCCGATGTTGCCAGGTCTGACGAGGGATCCCGACGGCGGGCTGACGATCTACATCCAGAGCGACTCGCCCGGCGCCGACAAGGAAGCCAACTGGCTTCCCGCGGCCAAGGGCCCGTTCATGCTGGCGATGCGCTACTACCTCCCGAAGCCGGAGTTGCTTGACGGCGAGTGGACCTCGCCGCCGGTCGAGCGCGCCGCCTAACATCGGGGATGCGGCGATCCCGTCCCTGCCGTGAAACGGGGATGGGAGCGCGGCCGGTCAGGGCTGACGGATTGCGACTGGCCCTAGGCCCGCCGCCCCTTCAGCATCTTGACCGCGAACACCCCCAGGCCCGCAATGAGCGCCACCGCGCCGCCGATCAGGGCCGTGGCGCCCAGGGTCGGCTTGGCCTGATCCTGCTCGGCCGCCGCTTCGGAGGGGGCCTCCACAACCGGCGCCGGCGCCGCGCGCTCACGGCGGAAGATCACCGCGCCCGCCGCCTTGTCGACCTCGGCCGCCCGCCAGCCATGATCGAGCCAGGCGCGGTGGTGCGGCTTTTCGACCGCGCCCGCCCACCAGCCGGCCTGCTGCGCGGCCTTGGGCAGGGGCGCGGCCAAAATCGCCTCGATCTCTTCGAAGGTCGCGCGCCACTCATCGCCGGCATGGCGCGACAATCGGTCCGACAGGGGCCGGTACTTGCTCATGAAATGTCTCCGTAATCGGTGGGGGCGGCGCCATGATGCCAGGGCCGGGCCGGGCTTCGAAGTCAAAAGGGGGGCATCGGTCGCCACACGCCGCGATTGAGGACCAGATGAAGCTGCAATCTTTCATGCCCAGCCGCCCGGCGATCATCGCGCTCGCGGTGGCGGCCATCCTGGCCCTGGTGCTGGTCATGGTCTTGACGCCCAAGGCCTCCCCGCCTCGCCGTGGCGACACCGGCGCCGATATGGGCCATGTCGTCACCCTTCCCTATGTGCCGCCGCCCGAGCCGCGTCTGGCGACGCCGCCGCCCAGCCCGTTTGCGCTGGGTCCCGAAGCGCCCCCCCTGGTCGAGGCCCTGCCGCCCGAATCTGAACCCGCGCTGGAACACCACGCGCCTCTGCGCTCGCCGGACGCGCCGATTCCCTATGAAGACCTGGGGCCGCCGGGCGCCTTGGAGGCGCCGTGGGCGCCGGAACCTCCCCAGGCGCCGCAGGCGCCCGAAGCCCCGCGCGCCTAAAGCCCCCTCGCCTTTCGGCCCCTGTGGCTCTAAAGGGCGCGGATGAACGATGACGCCGTCCAGATCGTCGCCCGCGGCCCGCGCGCCGTGGCCGAAGCCGCCGCCCTAGCCATCGACGCCAATCCGATGCTGGAGAGCGTGACCTATTCCATCCTGGAAGAGGACGAGGACCGCGACATCTGGCGCATCGACGCCTTCCCGACCACGACGGAAGAAGCCGACGGCCTGGTCGCGGCGCTGGGCGACTACCCCGAACTGAAGACCGTGGTCGAAAAGCTGGCCGACGCCGACTGGCTGGCCATGGCGCTGTCGGGCCTGCCGCCCGTGCGGGCCGGCCGCTTCTTCGTGTTCGGCGCCCACGACAAGGGCCGCGCACCCACCAACACCGTCAATCTGCGCATCGAGGCGGGCGCCGCCTTCGGCACCGGCCACCACGGCACCACCGTCGGCTGCCTGTTCGCCTATGACGAGCTGATCAAGGCCCGCCGCTTCAACCGCGTGCTGGACGTCGGCGCCGGCACCGGCGTGCTCGCCATCGCCGCGGCCCGCACCGGCAGCGCCAAGGCGGTCGGCACCGACATCGACGGCCCCTCGGTCCGCATCTCGCGCGAGAACGCCAAGCTCAACAAGGCCAACGCCCGCTTCGTCCACGCCTCGGGCCTCGGCCACCGGCTGGTGCGGGACGCCGCGCCCTACGACCTGGTGTTCGCCAACATCCTGGCCCCGCCGCTGGTCGCCCTGTCGCACGACATCAAGGGCGCGTTGAAGCCCGGCGGCTTTGCGATCCTGTCGGGCCTGCTGCGCACTCAGGAACGCCGCGTGCTGGCCGCCTATCTCTCCAAGGGCTTCCGCCTGCACCGCCGCCTGCACCGCGACGCCTGGGCCACATTGGTTCTGCGCCGGGCCTGACCGAACAGACGGCGGCCTAGTCTCCCGAAGCCCGGCGGGCCTCCCACTCCTGCGCCAGCAAGGCGTAGACGTGGGTGTCCCGCCAGCGGCCGCGCACCTCGTGGTTTTGCAGCAGCGTGCCTTCCCGCCGCATGCCGAGCTTCTCCATGACCGCGTAGGAGCCGGCGTTCCGCACATCGCAGGTCGCAAACACCCTGTGCAGGCCCAGCACCCCGAACGCCGTCTCGACAATCGCGGCGGCCGCCTCGGTCGCGATGCCCTGCCGCCAATAGTCCTGGTTGAGGGTGTAGCCGAAGTCCGCCGTACGGTCGGCCCGGCTCTGGATCGACAACCGGATCGCGCCGATCGCCCGGCCGGTCTGCGCCAGTTCGACCACCAGGTTCACCTCGTCGCGCGGCCACTGCGCCGACGCCGCCACCCAGCCGCCCAAGGCCTGGGCCGTGACCTCCGGCGTATTGGGTCCCCAGTCCATGAACCGCACCACCTCCGGGTCGGCGGCATAGGCGTGGATGTCGTCATAGTCGCCGAGCCGCGCCTCGCGCAGCAGCAGCCGTTCGGTGCGTAACGGGAACCAGGGGTGTTGATCAGTCATCTGAGCGCTCTCCGAGGGGTCATGCCGTCGGCGGGGGCTCGTGTCCTCGACCCCGGCCGTTGCGGCGGGGTCGTGGGTCTTTCTAGAGCAGGCGTTCAGCCCACGCGAAGACGCACGGCCCCGTGGGGACCAGACGAATTCGACAGGTTGCAAGCGCTGCGCATGACGCCGTTATGTCGAAGAACAGGGTGGACGTCTAGATCGCCGGTCGAGCCGCGAGCGCGGCGAGCCAATGACGCTCGCGCTCCTTCAGCCAGCTTCCCCGGCCGAGCGGCCCCAGCTCGTCGTTCTCCAGCAACTCCACCACCGCGAACTCAAAGCCGTCCTCGCCGCCGTTCGCCTTCCAGGCGGCCTGCATGTCTTTGTTGCGGTGCGAGCCCTGTCGGAGGCTGAAGAACGAACTGTTGCGCTGGCCGTCGAGATTGCGCGAGGCGCCGACCCAGGTCTCGCCCGTCGCCGTGCAGCGCAGGCTGAAGATCCCGATCGGGACCTTGCGCTCCTTGTATTCGCGGATGGCCTCGCGGCGGCTTTGCTTGTCCATGCCCGCCAAATGAGCGAACCAAGCTCCAATGTCAATTATACCCGGGTAGAATAATCATCCATACGCGAACCTCGACTCCGCTTAGTCCCCTGATCCCAAGTTCGTTGGAGTACGGATCATGGGAGAAGCCAGCGCATCCATCACGCCGCGTCGCGCCGTATGGACCCTCGGGATCACCCAACTCATCGGCTATGGCTGCACCAGCTACCTGCCGGCCACGCTGGCGGCGGCGCAGGGCCAGGCCCTGGGCGTCTCCACAGCCTTCGTCTTCGGGGCCTTCTCCGGGGGACTGCTGATCTCCGGCCTGCTGGGTCCCATCACAGGCCGCGTTGTCGATCGCCACGGCGCCCGCCGTCCACTCGCCGCCGGCAGCATCGTCCTGGCCCTGGCCCTGGTCGGCATGGCGCTGTCACAGAACGCCGCCCAACTGGTCGCCGCCTGGCTGCTGCTGGGGATCGGCATGTCGCTGGCCCTCTACGACATCGCTTTCGCAGGACTGGTCGGCTGGTTCGGACTGGAGGCCCGCAAGTCGATCACCGGCGTCACCCTGATCGCCGGCTTCGCCAGCACCATCGCCTGGCCGCTGACCGCCTGGCTGGAAGCGAACCTCGGCTGGCGCGAGACCGCCCTGATCTGGGCCGCCGCCAACCTGCTGATCGCCCTGCCGCTGCATCTTGGCCTACCCCGCCAAGCGCCGAGGATATCGATCAAGGCGCCCGACGAAACGCCTGAGGCCCCGCAGTCAGGCATGGCCCTGCAGATGGTCCTGCTGGCCACCGCCCTGGCGGTGATGGCCGGGATCGGCTCGGCCATGGCCGCCCACCTGCCGCCCTTGCTGATCGGCATCGGGGCCAGCGCCACGGCCGCCATCGTCGCCGGCATGCTGGTCGGACCGGCTCAGGTCGCCGCGCGACTGGCCGAGTTCGCCTTGGTGCGGCGCATCCACCCCCTCGTCTCGGCGCGAGTCGCGGTCGCCCTGTTCCCGATCGGCGCAGGCCTGCTGCTGGCGTTCGGGCCACTCGCGGCCGTGCCGTTCGCGATCCTCTACGGGGCGGGCAACGGCCTCTTCACCATCGTGCGCGGAACCCTGCCGCTGGTGCTGTTCGGTGCGAAGAACTACGGCGGCCGGCTCGGCGCGCTCAGCGTGCCGGCGCGACTGGTCGGAGCCGTCGCGCCGCTGCTCTTCGCGCTCGGCCTGGCCAAGTCCGAGCCCTGGGCCTTGGGCGTCCTGATCGCCGCCTGCCTGCTGGCGCTGGCCTGCCTGTTCGCCCTGCGCAAACCCGCGCCCTAGACTGGCGCGGGACGGCGCACGCGACTAAGTTCGCTCCATGCGCCAGACCTTCGACGAAAGCACCGATCCCTCCTTCGGGCCCAAGCACGTTCCGCTGATCCGCCAGGCCATGAAGGCCCAGGGGCTGGACGGCTTCCTCGTGCCCCATGAGGACGAGCATCAAAACGAATACCTGCCCGCCGCCAACGACCGGCTCGGCTGGGCCACCGGCTTCACCGGCTCGGCCGGCGCGGCGGTGATCATGGCCGACAAGGCCGCGGTCTTCGTCGACGGCCGCTACACCTTGCAGGTCCGCGACCAGGTCGACGCCGGTGTCTTCGAGATCCGCGACCTCGTGGAGGGCGGCGTCCCGGCCTATCTGGAAACCGCCACGTTCAAGGGCCAGACCATCGGCTACGACCCGCGCCTGCACGCGCCCGACGCGCTGGAGCGCCTGAAGGCCGCAGCCGCCAAGGCCGGCGCCAGCCTCAAACCCGTCGCCTCCAATCCTCTGGACGAAGCCTGGGGCGAGGCCCGCCCGGCCCAACCCACCGCCCCGGTCGTGCCGCATCTGCTGGGCTACGCGGGCGAAGAGTCCGCCGCCAAGCGCGCCCGCGTCGGCGAGGCCCTGGCCGCCCGCAACGCCGACGCCACGGTCCTGACCGCGCCGTCCTCCATCGCCTGGTTGTTCAACGTGCGCGGCGGCGACGTGATCCGCTCACCGCTGCCGCTGGGCCAGGCCATTCTGAACCAAGACGGCACGGCCCGGCTGTTCCTCGACCCGGTTAAGGTTTCGCCCGAACTGCGCGCCTGGCTCGGCAACGAGGTCAGTCTGGAGACGCCGGACGACCTGCCCGCCGCGCTCGAAGACCTGAAGGGCAAGCGCGTCCTGATCGACCCGGCCCAGTCGTCGGCCTGGTACTTCTCGGCCCTGCACCAAGCCGGCGCCGACGTCGTCCGCGGCGATGATCCCTGCGCCCTGCCGCGCGCCTGCAAGAACAGCGTCGAGATCGACGGAACCCGCGAGGCTCACGCTCGCGACGGCGTCGCGGTCACCCGCTTCCTGCACTGGCTCGCCACCGACGCCCAAGGCCGCACGGTCGACGAGGTCGAGGTCGTCACCCGCCTGGAAGGCTTCCGCCAGGACACCGGCGCCCTGAAGGACCTCTCCTTCGACACCATCGCCGGCGCCGCCTCGAACGGCGCCATCGTCCACTATCGCCCGACCACCCGGCTGAACAAGCAGGCCGAGCAAGGCTCGCTGTTGCTGGTCGATTCAGGCGCCCAGTACCTGGACGGCACCACCGACATCACCCGCACGGTCGCGGTCGGCGAACCGAGCCAGGAAATGGCCGAGCGCTTCACCCTGGTGCTGAAGGGCCATCTGGCCCTGGCCGCCATCCGCTTCCCGGCGGGCACCACCGGCTCGGCCCTGGACGCCCTGGCCCGCGCGCCGCTGTGGCTTCAAGGCCTGGACTACGACCACGGCACCGGCCACGGCGTCGGCTCCTACCTCGGCGTCCACGAAGGCCCGCAGCGGATTTCCAAGCTGCCGAACTTCGTCGCCCTGCAGCCCGGCATGATCGTGTCCAACGAGCCCGGCTACTACAAGGAAGGCGCCTACGGCATCCGGATCGAGAACCTGCAGTTCGTCACGCAAGCCGCCATGATCCCTGGCGGCGAGCGGGCGATGTTGGGCTTCGAAACCCTGACCATGGCCCCAATGGATCGCCGCCTGATCGTGGTCGAGATGCTGACCCCGCAGGAGCGCGCCCAGATGGACGCCTACCACGCCAAGGTCCTGGCCGTGGTTGGCCCGCGCCTGGAACAGGCCGACGTCCGCGCCTGGCTGGAAGGCGCCTGCGCGCCGCTCTAGACCCGCTCACCCCGGCGAAAGCCCTTTCCTTCCCCATCTTGATGGGGAAGGGGGACCGGCGCAGCCGATGGAGGGGGCGTGACTGGGCTCTGAGCCTGAAACTTGCCCCCTCCACCACCCTTCGGGCGGTCCCCCTCCCCCGCAGCTGCGCAGGGGAGGAAAGAGCGGGCTTCGCGGCTACGCCCTACTCGCCCGCCATCTTCAGGATCGTCGCCCACTCGGCGTCGCTGACCGGCGAGACCGAGAGCCGCCCCTGGCGGATCATGGGCATCTCGGCGAGGGCCGGATTGGCCTTCATCTGCGCCAGCGTCACCGACCGCGGCAGCTTGCGAACCGGCGTCAACTCGACCGCCACGAACTTGCCCGTGGGATCGCTGGCGTCTGGAAAAGCTTCCCGCGCCACCTGCGCGACCGCGACGACGTCCTTGCCCTCCTGCGAGTGGTAGAACAGCACCTGGTCGCCGACCTTCATCGCCTTCAGGTGCGAGGC
>JBEBYB010000097.1:0-10342 GCA_040391295.1 Phenylobacterium sp.
GCCTTACGGCAGGTCTTCGGCCAGAATGGCCATTTCGAACATGAACGATCCGTCGCCGTCTTCATCCTCGAAGACGACCCCGATGAACTCTTCGCCGACATAGACCTCGGCGGAGTCCTTCTGCTTGGGGCGGGGAACCAGGGTGATCCGCGCATTGGCGAAAGTGCCGCGCAGATGGCCTTCGACCTTGCGGATAGTTCTCTCGTCCAGCACGCCATGCTCCTTCGAATTCAACAGTGGCGGAACCTACATCGCTTTGCCGGTTCGAGGAAACCGTGGCGGCTCGTATTCCTGGGGACGTCCTGCCGGACGCAGGCGTGCGAACGCCCCCCGATTGAGAGTTTCGGGCGCTCTAAGCGAGGCGTCGGCGCCCCTGGGCGCCGCGCAGCATCGCCCCAGCCACCCCAAATCCGACGATCATCATCGCCCAGGTAGCTGGTTCGGGAACCGCCGAATTCGACGGAGCGCCCGCCAGGGTGAAGTTGTCGATCGAGGGCCAAATGCCGGCGCGGCCGACCGTCACGGTCAGTTCGCTGAGACCGCCGGTCGAAACAAAGCCCAGGAAGCTGCCCGCATTCGGATTTTGCCGGACCGTGGTGACGTCGCCGTCACTGTCGATGGCGGTCACGGTGATCGTCGGGGAGGCTTGATAGCCGCCGTCAAGATTACTGCCGAAAAACAGGCCGCCGACGCCATAGACGTCAGATCCGAAACCGCTGAACCTGATGGTCGAGCCGGCGTTGGTGGTCGTCAGAAATACGTCCGTCAGATTGCTGCCAGGATTGAAGCCGCCGGGGGCCGCGACCGTATAGGCGTGCGTACCGGCGCTGCGATTGACCGGCCCGGAAAATCCAGTCCGTGGAACCAGATCGTCAAAGCTGTCCGTGCCAGGGTTGGAGACGGCGGCGAGGAAACTGGCCTGGTCGTCGTAGAGCATGAGGGCCGCCTGCGCGGGCGCCTGCACGCTCAGCACTGCGACCGCCACGGCTGGAAATAGCATCCTCATGATCTGCCCCTTGCTCGGCGCCGTGAAGGCAGGCGCAATGTAAAATCGACTTTACAGTTTTCCGCCAACTCAAAGAACGTCATTCTTTCAAAAGTTGAGATCTCGGCTTTCAAAAGTTGAAATCTCGGCATCCAACCCACCCCACGACGCTTGCCGGCGCCGCGCAATCTTGAGCCAATCGCCTAGGTTCAAGCCGAGGCGCGTCGCGCCCGTCGCCTGGACGGAGACAGCCGCCCATGGCGTTCTTTCGTAACACCACCGTCAACCTGCTGAACCTGCACTATGGCGTCCACGCCCTGGCGCTCAGCGGCGGCGGGGCGTTCTTCGCCGTGTTCCTTCTGCGGGCCGGCGTGCCCGCCCATGGCGTGCTGGCGTCGCTGGCCGCGATCCTGGCCGGACGCTTCCTGATCCGTCCATCGGTGCTGGTGCTGGGCAAGCGCTATGGCCTCAAGCCCCTGGTGATCGCCGGGACGATCCTGACCGCGCTCCAGTATCCGCTGCTGGCCGAGGTGAACGGCGTCGGCTGGCCCCTGCTGGTCCTGTGCCTGGTCTCCTCGGTGGGCGACACCTTCTACTGGACCTCCTACCACGCCTATTTCGCCTCCCTGGGCGACGCCGAGCATCGGGGACATCAGATCGGCGCGCGCGAGGCGATCGCAGCATTGGTCGGTATAGCCGCGCCGCTGCTGACCGGCTGGGCCCTGGTCACGCTGGGGCCGCGGGTGGCGTTCGGCGCGACGGCGGTGGTGCTGATGTTCTCAGCCTTGCCGCTGCTGCGCACGCCCAACGTGCTCGTCGTGGCTGATGCGCCCGGCGCCCTGCGCGCGGCCCTGCCCGGCATACTGATTTTCGCCGCCGACGGCTGGACCGCGGCCGGCTACGTCTTTGTCTGGCAAATCGCCCTCTTCCTCTCGCTGGGCGAGAGCTTCGCCGCGTTCGGCGGGGCCATGGCGGTGGCCGCCGTCGCCGGCGCGATCACGGGGCTGTTGCTGGGCCGCTTCATCGACGCCGGTCACGGCCGGCGCGCCGTCTGGCTGGCGGTCGGCGCGATGGCCGCGACGCTGATCTTCCGGGCCAACGGATACGGCCACCCCGCGGTGGCGGTGGTCGCCAATGCGGCGGGCGCGCTGGTCAACGCCCTTTACACGCCGACCCTGATGACGGCGGTCTACAATCAGGCCCAGGCCTCGCCCTGCGCGCTTCGCTTCCACGTCGCGACCGAAGGAGGCTGGGACGCCGGCGGGGCGGCCGGTTGCCTGGCCGCCGCCGGACTGCTGTGGGCGGGCGCGCCGTTATCGAGCGCCATTCTATTGTCGCTGCTGGGAACGACCGCCGCCTTCGCCCTGCTACGCCGGTACTATGGCGCGCAGGCCGCAAGCGAGGTTCCGGCCACGACGCCGGTCAGATGACGTAGTCGTACACGGCCTCGGCCAGGGTGTGGTCCATGCTGCGCGCCGGCTCCTCGCCGGCCGGACAGTTGACCAGGCGCGCCGGCACGCCGGCCGCCGTGCAATGCGGCGGTACGGGCTTCAGCACCACCGAGCCCGAGGCGATCTTGGCGTAGTCGCCGATGGTGATGTTGCCGAGCACCTTGGCCCCGGCGCCCAGCAGAACGCCCTTGCCGATCTTGGGGTGACGATCGCCGCGCTCGGCGCCGGTGCCGCCCAGGGTCACGTCCTGCAGCATCGACACGTCGTCGCCGATCACCGCGGTCTCGCCGATGACGATGCCGGTGCCGTGGTCGATGAACACGCCCGAACCGATCTTGGTGGCCGGATGGATGTCCACCTGGAACACTTCGGACATACGGCTTTGCAGATAAAGCGCGATGGTCTCGCGGCCCTGATACCACAGCCAATGCGCCACCCGCTGCGTCTGCAAGGCCTGGAAGCCCTTGAAGAACAGGAACGGCTGCACATAGCCCTTACAGGCCGGGTCGCGCTCGAACACCGCCTTCAGGTCGGCTTCAGCCACGTCCACCAGGTGCGGATCGCTCCGATAGGCCGCGGCCGCCAGTTCGCGCAGGCTCATCGCCCGCAGTTCCTGGTCGCCGAGTTTTCGCGCCAACTGGTAGGACAGGGCGTCGCCCAGGTCCTCATGGCTCAGGACCACCGCGTTCAACAGCGAGGCGAGCGCGGGCTCGGCCTTCGCCGCTCGCTCGGCTTCCATGCGCAACGACGCCCAAACCGGTGGCGGCACTGCAGGGTCTACGACCTCAAGGCGTTGGCTCAAAGGCTCCTCCCGTCCCATAAGCGGCCTCCTATATTAGCATGGCGCGCGCGAGCGCATCCGGTAAATGGCCTTCCCGAGCCATATGGTAAGCTCGTAGCAACATCGCCACCGTCAGGGCGTCGCGAATATGCCCGCCGGTCGCCGCCTCGAGCGCCTCGCGAAACGGCACGCGCACCTGGACGATTTCCTCGGTGTCGTCGACATGATGCACGCCAGCAGCCGGCGCAAGGCCGGTGGCCAGATAGCCGATAGCAAGTTCGTCGGTCACCGAGTTCGAGAGTTGCATCCGCAGAATCTCGCGCCACTCGGACGCCGCCAACCCGGCCTCCTCGGCCAGTTCGCGCTTGGCGCCCTCCAGCGGATTCTCGCCCTTGGGACCGCCGCCCTCGGGAATCTCCCAGCTATAGTCGCCGAATGGAAATCGATGCTGGCCGACCAGGACGACGCCGCCGTCCTCATCAATGGGCAGAATGGCCAGCGCCAGGTTCTTGAAGCCGACGAGGCCGTAGGTCGCCGGCGCGCCCGTTGGGGCCACCGCCGTCTGTTCGGTCACCGTGATCCAGGGGTTCTCATAGACGACCCTGGCCTCGCCCCGCCGCCAGGGCGTCCCATGGGCTTCGAGCCAGTCAGGTTTTTGCGACATATTCTCAACTAGCCTTGTAGATCGTCACGTCCGGCCCCAATAAAGAGCATCCCCTGTCGGTTTTGCTAACGAGGCGCTCATTGACCCTAGCCATACCCGCCGCGCCGCAGTTCGGCGCTCCGGTCGAACAGCGGCCCCGCCCCGAGTTGCTGGACTTCCTGGCCGCCCGGCGTTCGTCCTCGGCCGTCACCTTGACCACGCCCGGGCCCAGCAGCGACGAAATCACGGCCTTGATCTCGCTCGCCACCCGCGTGCCCGACCACGGCAAGCTGTCGCCGTGGCGGTTCATCGTCCTGGAAGGCGAGAACAAGGCGGCCTTCGCCGGACGGCTGCAAGACCTGGCGCTCTCGCGTGGCGACGCCAAGGCCGTCGCCAAACTCGCCAAGCTCAAGACGCCCCCGGCCTGCGTCGCGGTGATCTCGCGCACCAAGCCCAGCGACATTCGCGAATGGGAACAGATCCTGTCGGCCGGGGCGGTCTGCACCACCCTGCTCTATGCGGCCCAGGCGCTCGGCTACGGCGCGAACTGGATCACCGACTGGTACGCCTATGACGATCAGGCCAAGGCGATTCTAGGCCTGGAACCGCAGGAGAACGTGGCGGGTTTCATTCTGCTCGGGGCGATCAAGGACGCACCACTAGAACGCGAGCGGCCCAATCCAAAGATCCTGACCAGCGTCTGGCGCGCTTAGGGTCCAGACACACAACGGCCGGACAGCGATGGCGCGCCGCCCGGCCTGATGTGACACGCCCGAGGAGAGATGGGCGATGACTGCATAACACGCACAAATGCGCTCGGCTAGTCGATAGGCCGCTCGGCGCCGACGATTTTAGCGCCGTCGCCCCCACCCCTGGGAAGGTCATAGATCCAGAGTTGTATTAAAGCGGCTCAATACTTCCGATGAGATATCCGCACACCGACAATTAGCCGACCGTTCTGGGGCGTTAACCAATTTCCGACGTGAATTCTCTAGCCCCGGCCGCGATAGGTCGCCACCCCTTGGTCCGGCGCCCACAGCCCGTCGGGAACCGGGCCGGTCTGCCAGAATACGTCGATCGGAATGCCGCCACGCGGGAACCAGTACCCGCCGATCCGCAGCCAGCGCGGCGCGGCGATCTCGACGATCTTGCGCCCGATCGCCACCGTGCAATCCTCATGGAACGCCCCGTGATTGCGGAATGAGGCCAGATAGAGCTTCAGCGACTTGGACTCGATCAGCCAATCGGCCGGCGCATAGTCGATCACCAGATGCGCGAAATCGGGCTGGCCCGTGACCGGGCACAGCGACGTGAACTCCGGCACGGTGAAGCGAGCGAGGTAGAGCGCGTCGCTCTGCGGATTGGGAACCCGTTCCAGGACCGCCGCCTCAGGACTGTCGAAGCCCCGAACGTGCCGGCCCAACTGGGTCAGATGCATTTCGTCCATGCCGCGATTTATCCCGCCGCGAGGCTTGCGGCAACCGATCCAGCGGCTATCAACGTCCAACAAACCCAGGGGAGAGAACAATGTCCGGCAAGGATTTCGCAGACTTCGTCGTCGTCGTGACCGGCGCTTCCACCGGCCTTGGCCGCGCGATCGCCGTCGAAACCGCCAGCCGCGGCGCCGCGGCGGTGATCATCAACTACGCGCGCAGCGTCGAGGAAGCGCAGGAAACCGGCCGTCAGGTCGAGGCTCACGGCGCCAAGGCGGTCCTGGTCCAGGGCGACGTCGCGCTCGACGCCGACTGCCGGAAGATCGCTGCGGCGGCCGAGCCGTTCGGCCGCATCGACGCCCTGTTCAACAATGCCGGCACCACCAAGTTCGCGCCAAATCACGCCGACCTCGAAGCGGTCTCGGCCGAGGACTTCCTGCATCTTTACAGCGTCAATGTGGTGGGGGCGTACCAGATGGTCCGCGCCGCACGCGCCCTGCTCGAGGCCGCCCCGCGCCCCGGCGCCGTCGTCAACACGTCCTCGATCGCCGGCGTCGCCGGCATCGGCTCCTCGGTGCCCTACGCCGCCTCCAAGGGCGCGATGAACACCATGACCCTTTCGCTCGCCCGGGCCCTGGCCCCCAAGATCCGGGTCAATGCGATCTGCCCGGGCTTCATCGACACCCCCTGGTTCGGGAAAGGCGTCGGCGCCGAGCGCGCCCAGAAGATGCGCGAGGGCACGGCCGCCTCGACGCCGTTGAAAGCGGCCTCGACCGCCGAAGACGTCGCCGGCGCGGCGGTCTTCCTGGCCTCGACGGCGTCCCGGCACATCACCGGCGAGACCTTGCTGGTCGATGCGGGAACCCACCTGGGCTACGCGCCGCTCTCGATGCGCTAGGTGACTGCGACGCGACCTCCAAGCCACACCATGGCGCTCAAAATAACGGCGTCGGGTTTTGTTAACGCTCAAAAATAGAACACCGAATAGGTAGCGCCCCTCATCGGCTCGACCCGCGTTGATCTGGCGCTCGCCTGTATGGCGATCTCCATTTCACGACGGGACCCGAGTTCGGTCGGATAAGGGGATAATGACGCAATGAACGTTCTCAAAATCACGCTTCTCGCCGCTTCGGCGACCATCGCCATGGGCGGAGCCGCCCTGGCCCAGGAGTCGACCTCGCCGTTCGACTTCTCCTTCAACGCCGGAGCGGCGAGCGACTATGTGTTCCGCGGCGTGAGCCAGACCGACGAGAACCCGCAGGTGTTCGCCGGCGTCGACACCACCCTCTGGGGCCTGGGCTACGCCGGCGCCTGGGTGTCGAACGTCGATTTCAACAACAGCACCGACGCCGAGTATGACCTGTATGTCGGCATCAAGCCGAGGGTCGGCCCGTTCAACCTCGATCTGGGCGTCCTCTACTACGGCTATATCAACGCCCCGTCGGGCGCTCCCGACCAGGACTATGTCGAGTTCAAGGCCGCCGGCTCGGCCCCGGTCGGCGCCGGCACCGTGGGCGCCGCGGTCTACTATTCGGACGATTTCTTCGGTGAGACCGGCCCGGCCACCTATGTCGAGCTGAACGCCTCGGCCCCGATCGCCGAGAAGTTCACGGTCTCGGGCGCCCTCGGCTACCAGGACGTCGACTATGACGGCGACTACACCACCTGGAACCTGGGCGTGAGCTACGCCCTGAACGACATCGTCGGGTTCGATCTGCGCTACCACGACACCGACGCCCACGAATTCGGCAAGCTCTACGACAGCCGCGTCGCTCTGTCCGTGAAAGCCGCCTTCTAAGCGCCTTCAAAGTCTGACATGCGGAGCCGCTTCGGAGACGGGGCGGCTCTTCTGTTCTGTGTTCCTGGCGCCATTTTCGTGAACAAATGGATCCAGGAGAAAAAAACGACGGTCGCGCGTGGAGCGAAATCCTCGCAGCCGAGTTTCATTGGACGGTCGCGCCTACGCGTCTATGTTGCAACTTCAGACGACCAGTGGAGCGCGATTCATGGAGCAAATGGCCAATCGGGCTCAAACCATTGCCGCTGATGCTCTGATTGCCGCCGGTGCTTTCTTTCTCGCCTACCTGCTTTCATCGGGACAGTTCCTAGACGCTGCAGCTCCGATGCTGCCGACACTAGAGCTGTTGCAGCTCATCGGAATCTACACAGCCCTGGCGGCGCTCTTCTCTACGGTGTTCCGCCGTGAGCTTTCGCCCTGGCGCTATGTCTCGATCCCCGACGCCATGGTCTTGGCCCGCACGGCCTTCCTGACCGCCGGCGTCTTCCTCCTGATCATCTTCGTGCTGACGCGCGCCGAAGGCCTTCCGAGGTCCGCGCTGGCCATGGCGGTGGTCTTCCAGATGGTCGGCTCCATGGGCGCGCGGATCGCGCGCCGCGCCCTGCATGAGCATGCCCTGGACAGCTTCGCGCCCCTCAAGACGATCCGGGATCGCGCGGCGCAGGCTCCGGCGCTGCTGCTGATCGGCCCGCCCTCGCTGGCCGATTCCTATCTGCGCGACGTCGCGCGCCGCCACGACCAGACCTGGTCCCCCATCGGCATCGTCGGTCCTGATCCGCGTGACGTCGGCCAACAGGTTCGCGGCGTCTGCGTCATCGAATCCCTGGAAAATCTCCAAGAGGCGCTGACCGACCTGCGCCGATGGAACCGCTATCCGCGCGCCGTGCTGTTCCTTGACGAGCCTGGGCACTTGAAAGGTCTCACCGCCGATCACCTCGGACAGCTCAAGAACGACGGCATCCGGCTGCTGCGCCTGCCCTCGATTGTGGAGTTCGCCCATAAGGACGGCATGTCGCTGCTGCCGATGCGCGAGATCAGCGTCGAGGAACTGCTCGCGCGCGACCCGATCGAGCTGGATCGCATGGCGGTCGGCGCCCTGATCCGCGGCCGCCGCATCCTGATCACCGGGGCCGGCGGCTCCATCGGATCCGAACTCGCCCGCCAGGTCGCCACCTTCCAGGCCGGCCACATCACCCTGATGGACATCTCCGAGACCTCGTTGTTCGAGATCGATCGCGAGATGGCCGAGACCTTCCCGGGCCTGTCGCGCAGCGCCGTCCTCTGCGACGTGCGCAAGTCGAACCGCCTGCAGGCCGCCTTCATCGCCGAAAGACCCGACCTCGTCTTCCACGCCGCGGCGCTGAAGCACGTCTCGATGGTCGAGCGCCACCCCTGCGAAGGCGTGCTCACCAACGTGGTCGGCACCTGGAACGTGACCGAGGCCGCCAAGGTCTGCGGCGCGGCCCAGATGATCCTGATCTCGACCGACAAGGCCGTCGATCCGTCGAATGTCATGGGCGCCACCAAGCGTTTGGCCGAGGCCGTCATCCAGGCCCAGCAGGTCGGTCCGGGCACCCGTTTCTCGGCCGTCAGGTTCGGCAATGTTCTCGGCTCGGCCGGCTCGGTCGTGCCCATCTTCCGCTCGCAGATCGAGCGCGGCGGCCCCGTGACCGTCACTCATGAGGACATCGAGCGCTTCTTCATGACGATCCCGGAGGCCACCCAGCTGGTGCTCCACGCCACGGCCACCTGCGCCGAGGGCGAAGACGACGACCACGCCCGCCTGTTCCTGCTGGAAATGGGCGAACCGGTCCGCATCATGGACCTGGCCCGCCAGATGATCGCGCTCTCGGGTCGCACCCCCGGCAAGGACATCGAGATCGAGGTGACCGGCCTGCGTCCTGGCGAGAAGCTCACCGAGGCCTTGCTCGACGAGACCGAGACCTCCCTGCCCTGCGCCCCCAAGGTCATGGAGGTCGTCTCGACCTCGGCCCTGCGGATCACGGCCAACCACTTGCACGAGCTCGAAACCCTGGCCGAACGCGGCGATGTGGACGAAGTTCGCAGCAAGCTGTTCGACATCGTCGCCCAGGTTCGCGGCGAGAAGCCGCCCATCCCGGCCCTGCGGGTCGTCTCCAGCGCGTGACGCGGGCGCGCCAAGCGTCTAAGGCGTGACCATGGCGGTTATTCTGGTCACCGGCTCAGCCGGCTTCATCGGCTCCCACCTCGCCCATCGCTTGCTTGATCGCGGCGACGAGGTGGTGGGTCTGGACAACCTCAATCCCTATTACGACCCGACGCTGAAACAGGCGCGCCTCGCGCGCCTGGAAGCCCGCGAAGGTTATCGCCACGCCAATATCGACCTGGCCGACCGCGACGCCGTGGCCCGCCTGTTCGCCGACGCCAAGCCCGATCGCGTCGTCAACCTCGCCGCCCAGGCCGGCGTCCGCTACAGCCTCGAACAACCCGCCGCCTATGTGGACTCAAACCTCGTCGGCTTCGGCAACATCCTCGAAGGCTGCCGCGCCGCCCAGGTCGAGCACCTGGTCTTCGCCTCGACCAGCTCGGTCTATGGCGCCAACGGCAAGCTGCCGTTCTCGGTCCACGAGCCGGTGCACCACCCGATCACCCTCTATGCGGCGACCAAGCTCGCCAACGAATCGATGGCGCACTCCTACGCGCACCTGTTCGACATCCCGGCGACCGGCTTCCGATTCTTCACCGTCTATGGCCCCTGGGGCCGGCCGGACATGGCGCTGTTCAAGTTCACCCAGGCGATCCTGGCGGACCGGCCGATCGACGTCTTTGGCCAGGGCAAAATGCAGCGCGACTTCACCTATGTGGACGATATCGTCTCGGGCGTGGTCGCGGCGCTGGATCGCCCCGCGCAGATCGATCCGAACTGGGACGCCCTGTCCCCCGACCCGGCTACCAGCGGCGTCGCGCCCTGGCGGATTCTCAACCTCGGCAACAGCCAGCGCGTCGAGTTGATGCACTACATCGAGGTCCTGGAAGCCAAGCTGGGCCGTAAGGCCAAGCTGAACCTCCTGCCGATGCAGCCCGGCGACGTCGCCCGAACCGAAGCCGACGTCACCGAGACCGTCGCGGCCCTCGACTACAGCCCGTCCACGCCGATCGAGGTGGGTGTCTCCAACTTCGTGGACTGGTATCTGGACTACTACCGGGTCGGTGCGAACTAGCTGGCCCTACAGCCGCAGATCCGCCGTCCCCTGCGGGAACACCGCCTTCAC
>JBEBYB010000098.1:0-10323 GCA_040391295.1 Phenylobacterium sp.
GCGGCTCCAACGGCCCCTCGCACCGGGTGATCGCCGACCACCTGCGCTCCACCAGCTTCCTGATCGCCGACGGCGTCTCGCCCTCGAACGAAGGCCGCGGCTATGTCCTGCGCCGGATCATGCGCCGGGCCATGCGCCACGCTCACCTGCTGGGCGCGCAAGAGCCGTTGATGCACCGCCTGGCGCCCGTGCTGGTCGCCGAGATGGGCGGGGCCTATCCCGAACTGCGCCGCGCCGAGCCGGTGATCGTCGAGACCCTGCGCCAGGAGGAAGAACGCTTCCGCCGCACGCTGGGCCGCGGCATGACGCTGCTGGACGAGGCGACGGCCAACATGAACCCCGGCGACATGCTGCCCGGCGAAACCGCCTTCAAGCTCTACGACACCTATGGCTTCCCGCTCGACCTGACCCAGGACGCGGTGCGCAACAAGGGCATCTCGGTCGACCTGTCGGGCTTCGAGGACGCCATGAAGCGCCAGAAGGACCTGGCGCGCGAGGCCTGGACCGGCTCGGGCCAATCGGCTCAGGGCGCCGAATGGTTCGCGATCCGCGAGCGCCTCGGCGCGACCGAATTCCTTGGCTACGACCTGACCGAAGCGACCGGCAAGCTGCTGGCGCTGGTGTCGGGCGGGGCCGAGATCACCGCCGCCAAGGCTGGTGAGACCGTGCTGGCGGTGTTCGACCGCACGCCTTTCTACGCCGAGAGCGGCGGGCAGGCGGGCGACGTCGGCGAAATCGAATGGACCGGCGGCAAGGCCAAGGTGCTCGACACCCAAAAGCAGGCCGGAGATCTGTTCGTCCACGAGATCGAGATCCTGGACGGCGAGTTGTCGGTCGGCGCCGAGGCGCGGTTGGCGGTGGACGCCGACCTGCGCACCACCACGCGCGCCAATCACTCGGCCACCCACTTGATGCACACGGCCCTGCGCAACGTGCTGGGTCCGCACGTCTCCCAGAAGGGCCAGATGGTCGATGGCGAACGCATCCGCTTCGACTTCAGCCATGGCGGCCCGCTGACCGCCGAGGAGATCGACCGGATCGAGACCGAGGTGAATGCGGTGGTTCGTCAGAACTTGCCCGCCAACACCCAGGAAATGGCGCCTGAGAAGGCGATCGAGGCCGGGGCCATGGCGCTGTTTGGCGAAAAGTACGGGGACACCGTCCGCGTGCTCGCGCTCGGCAAGTCGCTGGACGGCCAAGGCGACTATTCGGTCGAACTGTGCGGCGGCACCCACGTGGCCCGCACCGGCGACATCGCCCTGTTCAAGATCGTCTCGGAAAGCGGCGTCGCGGCCGGCGTGCGGCGGATCGAGGCCCTGACCGGCGAGGCGGCGCGCCGCTGGCTGACCGAACAGGCCGGGGTCGCCAAGGCGCTCGCCGACCAGTTCAAGGCGCCGGTGTCCGAAGTCTTGGCGCGTGTGGAGGCCCTGGAGGCCCAGCGCCGCAAGCTCGACAAGGAACTGGGCGACGCCAAACGCCAACTCGCCATGGGCGGCGGCGGCGGCGCAGCGGCCGGCCCCGAGGAGATCGGCGGGGTGCAGGTCATCGCCCGCGTCATGGAGGGCGTCGGCGGCAAAGACCTGCGTCCGATCATCGAGGAGTTCCGCAAACAGGTTCCGGACGGCGTCGTCGCCCTGATCGGCTCGGCCGACGGCAAGGCCTCGGTGGCTGTGGCCGTGAGCGGCGCGGCGGCGGACAAGTTCAGCGCGGTCGACCTGACCAAGGCCGCGGTCCTGGCCATGGGCGGGCAAGGCGCCGGCGGACGCCCCGACTTCGCCCAAGGCGGCGCCCCGGACGGCGCCAAGGCGGCCGAAGGCCTGGCGGCGGTGAAGGCGCTGCTCGCCAGCTAAGCTCGGCTGACCAGCCAGATATGACGAACGGCGCGGGAGGCTCTCCTGCGCCGTTTTTCGGGCCGATCAAGCGAGCCGGGCCGAATCGCGGCCCTGCCCAACGTCGAAAATCGACATGGGATTGGGACATTGGCCACGTTCTCACGGTCGTTTGGAACGCGACTCGGCGAACTTGCTCTTTCAGCACCCCTGTCAGGCGAGTAGCGTTGCCGTGGCCAATATTAAGCCTTAGTTCACCATCCCACATTGCGCTCAGCGGCGCGGACCTAATCCAGGGGTTGGTTTCTATGCGTAAGTTTCTTTTCGGTGTAGGCGCTGCGCTTGCGCTGACGATGGCCGCCCAGTCGGCGGTTGCGGCTACGATCATTCCGGTCAGCGCGACGAACGGCTCGTTCAGCGTCGCGTCGCTCGCCGCTGGCGATGATCTGCGCAACAACCAGGACTATTCGAGCAACTCGACCGCCTATGGTCTTTACGAGGGCCAGGTCGGCGATCAGTCCTCGATTCTGCTCCACTATGACCGTTCGGGCAGCGTTTTCCAGACGGGTCGCGTCACGGGTTCCTTCCAGCTGCAACTCGCGGCGAACGAAACGCTCGGCGACATCTTCACGACCAGCTTTGGTCTCTACAACAGCGATCCGAGCAACGGCGTCGAGTATCAGCGTGACCTGGGCTGGGGCCTCGGCGTCACCCTTCTGCGCGGTCTCGAGCCGGGCGCGCTCCCAGGCTTTGGCGACTGGATCAACGTCTTCGACAATGGCAGCAACCTTTATACTGTCAGCTACGATTTCAAGAACGACGGCGCGACGCAAGATCAGGCGCGCTTCATGATCAACGTCTCGGCCGTGCCGGAACCGGCGACCTGGGCGATGATGATCATGGGCTTTGGCCTTGCCGGTACGGCGATCCGTCGCCGCCGCACGGTCTTCGCCGCTGCTTAAGCGACGACATCGATCGTTACGGAAAAGGCCGGGGGAAACCCCGGCCTTTTTTGTTGCTCGTTCTCGCCGCGCGGGCGCTCAGCCCTTGGTGAAGACCGCGATCTTGTTGCCGGTCGGGTCGCGCATATAGGCGCCGTAGAAGCTGGTGGAGTCGGCGGGCCTTGGGCCTGGGGCGCCTTCGTCGACGCCGCCTTGGGCCAGGGCGGCGGCGTGGGCGGCCTGCACGGCTTCCTTCGACTCGCCCTTGAAGGCGATCATGACGCCGTTGCCGCCGCGCGCGGCCTGGCCGTCGAACGGCGGGCAGATGAAGGTGGTGGCGTCCTGGCCCTTGGGGCCATAACCGGCCCAGCCGCCGTCGAAGAACTGGCGCTCATAGCCAATGGCGCCCAGCACCGCGTCGTAGAAGGGCATGGCCTTCTCAACGTCCAGCGCGCCGATCGTGACATAGCCGATCATGTCGTCGTCTCCCTTGAAATCCGGTGCGAAACCTAGCGCCGGATTTCGAACGAAACAAGAACGTTAGGCGGGCTGAATGCGGATGCTGACATGATCTGGCGCACCCACGCCCCGGGCGCAACGCGCGGCTCTGAACCGCAGATCATAGCAAATCCGCACCTCTTGCAGCCGGTTGCCGTCGCCGACCTTCAGGAACAGGCCGTCGCGCCGCAGGTGCGGATTTCGGGCGATGAAGGCGGTGCGGACATCGCCAGCGGTGATCGTGCGGCCGGCCGGGAAGGCGAGGGACGGCGGCTTGATCGCGCGCCATAGCTCCGCGGCCCTGGCGAAGTAGGGCTCTGGCGCCGTCCAGCCGCAGGTTCCGTGGGCTGCCCATTCGTTCTGCAGCAGTTGCGCCGACGGCGTCATGCACAGATTGGCCCGCACGGTGGCGAGGTTCAGGGCGGGCGCCGGGCCGCAGTATCGCGGCTGGGTCTTGCCCGCGCCGTTCGGCCATAGGCCGTGAACCACAAAGCCGAACCGGTTGTCGCGGCATTGGAGCTTGGCGTCCCGCGCGTTGGCGTGGGTGCGGCACCACTCCGGCGACCAGCTGAGCGCCAGCATGTAGGAGGCGGTCGGGACCTTGGTGATTTCGCTGATCGGCGGCGGCTGGGACCTGGCCGGCCGCACGTCCCGGGGGATGGCGCAACTTGGCCCCTCGGCGGCCTGGGCGGCCCCGGTCAGGGCCAGGAACGCCAGGGCGGCGTAGGCTGGCCTCACGGGGCGTCCGGCAGGCGGATCTGCACCAGTTTCCAGGTGAACAGGTCGCGGCGCTCGAAGGTGAAGACCACCGCCTGCTCGCCGGGCTTCACGCCCCTGGGGGCGGCGGCGAAGCGGGCGCGGTTGGGATCCCAATAGCGAAGGCGCGGGAAGACGCCGCGGGCGTCTGGCGGGGCCTTGCCGGGGGCGAAGCCGCGAGCCAGGTCGTAGAGGCCCGAGGCGCTGAGATAGGGTTCCACCGCGGGCGGGGCCGGGGTCAGGGGTTCTATCGCCCGGCGGACCGCGCCGATGGGGTCGGTCCAGATGTCCGGCGGGGCGGGAGCCGCCACCGGAATGGCGGCGACCTGGGGGCGCAGGCCCTGGCGGACGGCCGGATAGTCGACGAGTTGGGCCAGGGCGTGGGCGTCGCCGTCACGGGCCGCGGCCTTCACCGCTCGAAATGCAAAAAACGGCGCGGCCACGAAGGCCAGCGCCGTTCCCACGATCGCCACGACGATCAGTCGGAAGATCGCGCGCGTCAGGCTCCAGCGAGCTGGCGCGCGCGGTTCCATATGCTTAGGCGGCCTTGGCCAGGGCCGCGTTGAGATTGGCCGCGACCTTGTCGATGAAGCCTTCGGTGGTCAGCCAGCCCTGGGTGTCGCCGACCAGCAGGGCCAGGTCCTTGGTCATCGAGCCGCTTTCGACGGTGTCGACGCAAACCTTTTCCAGGGTTTCGGCGAAGCGCGTCAGTTCGGCGTTGCCGTCGAGCTTGGCGCGGTGCTTCAGGCCCTGGGTCCAGGCGAAGATCGAGGCGATCGAGTTGGTCGAGGTCGATTCGCCGCGCTGATGCTGGCGGAAGTGGCGGGTCACGGTGCCGTGGGCGGCTTCCGATTCCATGATCTTGCCGTCAGGGGTGACCAGGACGGAGGTCATCAGGCCGAGCGAGCCGAAGCCCTGGGCCACCTGGTCGGACTGCACGTCGCCGTCGTAGTTCTTGCACGCCCAGACGAAGCCGCCGGACCACTTGAGCGCCGAGGCGACCATGTCGTCGATCAGGCGGTGCTCGTAGACGATCCCGGCTTCCTTGAACTTGTCGGCGTATTCGGCGGCGAAGACCTCGGCGAAGATATCCTTGAAGCGGCCGTCATAGGCCTTGAGGATCGTGTTCTTGGTCGAGAGATAGACCGGGTACTTCCGCTGCAGGCCGTAGTTCAGGCAGGCGTGGGCGAATTCGCGGATCGAGTCGTCCAGATTGTACATGCCCATGGCGATGCCGCCGCCGGGGAACTCGAACACTTCATGCTCGATGGTGTCGCCGTTCTCGCCTTCCCACTTGATGGTCAGGCGGCCCTTGCCGGGCACCAGGAAGTCCGTGGCCTTGTACTGGTCGGCGAAGGCGTGGCGGCCGACGATGATCGGCTGGGTCCAGCCAGGGATCAGGCGCGGCACGTTCTTGCAGATGATCGGTTCGCGGAAGACCACGCCGCCGAGGATGTTGCGGATGGTGCCGTTCGGCGACTTCCACATCTTCTTCAGGCCGAATTCCTCGACCCGGGCCTCGTCGGGGGTGATGGTCGCGCACTTCACGCCCACGCCATGACGCTGGATCGCCTCGGCCGCGTCGATGGTGACCTTGTCGTCGGTGGCGTCGCGGTGCTCGATCCCGAGGTCGTAATAATCCAGATCGATATCCAGATGCGGGAAGATCAGCTTGTCCTTGATCCACTTCCAGATGATGCGGGTCATCTCGTCCCCATCGATATCAACGACGGGGTTGGCGACTTTGATCTTGGCCATAAGGGCAGAGCGCTCCAGGGGCGTAACGAAGGAGGTTTGTTGGCCGTATACTAGGAGCCGGCCCCTGACGCAAAGGGGAGGGCGGGTTTCTTATCGAACCCCGCGGACGATCGCGCGGGCGACATCGGCGTGGATTTTCTCCCGCCTAGGGGCGTCAAGCGTTGCTGCCTCAAGGAATACGGCGACCGCGTAACGCCGGCCGCCGGGCAGGGTGACGATGCCGATATCGTTGGTCGCCGGAGTGACGCTCAGGGTCATGTCCGGGCTCGCAACCGGCCAGCAGCAGCAGGGCGGCGGCCAGGCGGGCGGGAAAGCGCATGGCGGACGCTCCTGGCGCTTGCATTGGCGGGCCTGCGGACTTCAAAACGCGACATGGAAACCGCCGCGCCCCCCTGCATTATCCTGAACGTGCCGCAATTGGCCCAGAACATCGGCGCCGTGGCGCGGGTGATGGCCAATTTCGGCCTGTCCGACCTGCGCATGGTCAGTCCGCGCGACGGCTGGCCGCAGGAGCACGCCTGGGCGGCCGCCTCGGGCGCCGAGTGGCCGCTGGACAACGCTCGGATCTATGAGCGGGTCGAGGACGCCATCGCCGACCTGCATCTGGTTTATGCGACCACGGCGCGGCCGCGCGAACTGCAACTGCCGATCCTGACCCCGCGCGAGGCCGCCGCGAACCTGTCGCACGAGGTCGCCGAGGGGCGGTCCGTGGGGCTGCTGTTCGGCGGCGAGCGCGCCGGGCTGGAGACCGCCGACATCGCGCTCTGCCAGGCGGTGGTCACCCTGCCGATCGATCCGCGCTTCCGTTCGCTGAACCTGGCCCAGGCCGTGGCGATCAACGCCTATGAGTGGCGCATGACGGTCGAGGCCGGCGCGCCGCCGATCTTCCGCGAAGGCCCGCCGCCAGCCACGGCCGCCGCCATGTTTGGCCTCTACGAACACTTCGAGAGCGAACTCGACGCCGCGGGCTTCTTCCACCCGCCGGAGAAGAAGCCGTCGATGATGCAGAACCTGCGCTCGGCGCTGGGCCGCGCCCGGTTCTCCGACCAGGAGGTCCGCACCTTCCGCGGCGTGGTGACGGCGCTATCCAAGGGGCGGGGCCGCGTGCTGGACAGATTGGCCCAGCAGAAGACCGAGAAGGACTAGCCATGAGCCTCCGCACCCAGCTCGACGCCCTGCCGATCCCGATCCTCCAGGCCCCGATGGTGGGCGCCTCGTCGCTTGAGATGGCGCTGTCGGTGTCGAGGGCGGGCGGCATGGGAAATCTGGCGGCCGGGGCCATGGCGCCTGACGCTATCGAGGCGGCGGTCGCGGCGATGCGGGCGCAGACCGACGCGCCGTTCGGCGTGAACCTGCTGATGGCGCCGGCCGCCGAGCCGGACGCCGCCGAAGTGGACCGCGCCCTGGCCCGCCTGACGCCCTGGTACGCCGAGCTGGGCGAGCCCTTGCCGGCTCATCCCAACGAATTCGCCCCCGATTTCGAGAGCCAGCTGGCCGCGGTGACGCGAGCCGCGCCGCCGGTCGCCTCCTTTACCTTCGGCATCCTGACCGCAGCCCAGGTCGACGTCCTGCACCGCGCCGGAACTCTAGTCGTGGGGACTGTGACCAGCGTGGCCGAGGCGCGCGCCTGGGCTAATATCGGGGCGGACGGCATCTGCGCCCAGGGCTTCGAAGCCGGCGGCCATCGCGGTCACTTCCTGGCCGACGTCGAGGCCAGCCTGGTCGGAACCATGGCGCTGATCAGCTTGATCCGAGCGGCCGTCGACCTGCCGATCATCGCCGCCGGCGGGATCATGGACGGGCGAGGCGTCGCCGCGGCCCTGGCCCTGGGCGCGTGCGCCGTCCAGATGGGCACGGCTTTCCTGCTTGCCGATCAGGCCGGTGTCAGCAAACCCTGGCGGCGGTCGATCGAGAGCGTGGGCGATGAGCCGACGCGCCTGACCCGCGCCTTCACCGGCCGCTTCGCCCGTGGGATCGACAACCGCTTCATGCGCGACCTGCGTGCGGTCGAGACGCAGGTTCCAGCCTATCCGGTGCAGAATCGGCTGACCCAGGCGCTGCGGGCGGCGGCGTCGAAGGCCGACAATCCCGACATGGTGTCGCTCTGGGCGGGGCAGGGCGTGGGCCTGGCGCGTCCCGGCGAGGCTGGCGAGATGATCCAGACCTGGTGGCGCGAAGCCCAGGAAGCCTCGGCCGCCCTGCAGGTACGCGTCAGCCGCTGATCAGGCCGCGGCCTGCTGGCGAACCGCCGGCCGCCACGCTAGGGTGCGCCCAAGGTAAAGCTTGAGGCCCTCTGCAATGAAGAAGCTCGTCCTGGCGATCGCCGCGTTCGCCGCCCTGTCCACCCCCGCGCTGGCCCAGACCGTGGCGTGCCGGACCGAGGCCGGTCGTTCGGTCTGTCACGACGTCTATGGCAACGTCGTCACCGCCACGCGCAACGCGCTGGGCGAGACCACCTGGACCGACCAGTACGGGGAGCAGGTCACAGTGCGCCGCGACGCCATGGGCGCGACGACCACCAAGTATGGCGACGGCTCCAGCATCTCGACCCGCCGCGATGCGATGGGCGGGACGGTGGTGCGCGACGAGAAGGGCAATACGCTCCGCTGCCGGGTCGACGCCATGGGCAAGAGCCGCTGCCGCTAGGCGGCCTGGCGATTGACTCTGAGGGTTCCTGCCGTCATACACCGCCCCTTCGCGCCGCCGGGCTTGCCCTTCGGCCGCGATGTTTATGACGGGTGACTTGAAGGCCGCCGTTGAGATCGCGCTTCCACTAGCGGAGGCGCCGGCCCAGGTCGAAGTAGAAAGATACGAATATGTCGAAGCGTCACTCGGCGAAGTACAAAATCGACCGCCGGATGGGCGAGAACATCTGGGGTCGCCCGAAGTCCCCGGTCAATCAACGCTCATACGGCCCTGGCCAGCACGGCCAACGCCGCAAGCAAAAGGTTTCGGACTTCGGTCTGCAGCTTCGCGCCAAGCAGAAGCTGAAGGGCTACTACGGTAACCTGACCGAGAAGCAATTCGCCCGCACCTACACCGAAGCGGCTCGCCGCAAGGGCAACACCGCCGAGAACCTGATCGGCCTGCTGGAAAGCCGCCTGGACGCGATCGTCTACCGCGCCAAGTTCGTGCCGACCGTGTTCGCCGCCCGTCAGTTCGTGAACCACGGCCACGTGCTGGTGAACGGCAAGCGCGTCAACATCGCTTCGTACCGCGTGAAGGCCGGCGACATCGTCTCCGTCCGTGAACGTTCGAAGAACATGGCCCTGGTGCTGGAAGCCCTGCAATCGGGCGAACGCGACACCCCGGACTATGTCGAAGTCGACGCCAAGGCGATGACCGCGAAGTTCATCCGCGCCCCTGAATTCTCCGAGGTCCCGTACCCGGTGAAGATGGAGCCCAGCCTGGTTATCGAATTCTACGCGTCCTAATCGGCGCACCGAACACCAGAGATCTTGCGAAGGCCCCGGAGCGATCCGGGGCCTTTTGCTTTGCGCGGTTGTGTGGCCGACTGCGCCGATGAATCGACGTCTGCTGATGATCGCGGGCCTGACCCTGCTGAGCGGTTGCGCTGCGGGTGCTCGGCCTGTCCTCACGCCTGTCGAGGCCGTCCACCCCGAGCTGGAGCCGGTCTATTCGGCGCGCGCCGGCCGCGAGACTCTGACCTTCGAGGTGGCGTCAAACGGCTGCACGCAGAAGGCCGACTTCGCCTTCTACGTGGAGCGCGGGGGCGCGGTGGTGACGCTGTCGCTGGCGCGCAAGCGCCTGGACCCGTGCCGGTCCTTCGCCATGGGCAAGACGGCGCTGATCTTCACCTGGGCCGAGTTGGGGCTGGATCCGCAGGCTCCGGTCTTTCTGCTCAACCCGCTCAGCGCCTGGACCGGGCCGGGCGGTTAGGGCCGGCTCGGCGCCCCAGGCCTGATCAGACGAACCGCGCGACAATCTCCGGCGTGACGCGCTTGGGGCGGCCGGTGGCCTGGTCGATCATGCACCAGACCGTGCGGGCCTGGGCGCACATGGCGCCGTCCGGCCCGTCGATGCGCACGAAGCGGTCATAGCGCGGCCCTTCGGCGGTCTCGGCCACCCAGGTGCGGGCGCTGGCCGTCTCGCCCGGCATCAGGGCGCGGCGATAGTCGATCTCGTGGCGCAGCACGATCCAGGCCCATTTCGCCTGTTCTTCAGCCGACTGGCGGGCGTTCCAGTGCGAGGTGGCCATGTCCTGGATCCAGCGGACATAGACCACATTGTTCACGTGGCCGTTCGCGTCGATGTCCGACGGGACCGGCGTGAACTCACGACGGAAGACTTGGCGCCCGGCCGGCGGCTCGAGCAGCCGACTCACGCAGTCAGAAGGCCTTGTTCGACCAGGAGGGTCTTGAGCTCGCCCGACTGGAACATCTCGCGGATGATGTCGGCGCCGCCGACGAATTCGCCCTTCACATAGAGCTGCGGGATGGTCGGCCAGTCGCTATAGGTCTTGATACCTTCGCGGATGGCGTCGTTCTGCAGGACGTCCACGCCCACGAAGTCCGCGCCCA
>JBEBYB010000099.1:0-10306 GCA_040391295.1 Phenylobacterium sp.
AGAAGGTGATCCTCTCCAACGTCCTGGGCGCCAAGTACGACCGCATCCTCAAGCCCATGGGCGACCGGGTGCTGGTCGCCGAACAGGCCCCGCTGGTCAGCAAGAAATACATGACCCTGGAGACGCTTTTCCATGAGCTCTCGCACAGCCTCGGTCCGGGCTCGATCAAGGTGAACGGCCGCGACACCACGGTGTCGACCGAACTCAAGGACATCGGCGGCACGGCTGAGGAAGCCAAGGCCGACGTCATGGGCGCCTACAATATCCTCTTCATGATGAAGAAGGGCGAGCTACCCCAGGCCGAGCGCTCGCAGCTGTTCGCCAGCTACCTGGCCGGCATCTTCCGCGCCGCCCGCTTCGGCGTGGGCGAGGCCCACGGTCGCGGGGCCGCGTTGCAGTACGGCTACCTGCGCGAAAAGGGGGCCTTCAGCTGGGACGAGGGCCAGAAGCGGTTCCGCGTCAACGACGACGCCATGCAGGCCGCGATCACCAGCCTGCTCGCCGACCTCGTGAAGCTCCAAGGCGATGGCGACTATGCCGGCATGACCGCCTTCTTCGACCGCTACGCCAAGCTCGACCCGCAGGCCGAGCAGGTGATCGCGACCCTGAAGGATATCCCGGTCGACATCACCCCGATCTATCCGGAGAAGCTGTAGTCTCGCATGGGTGATCAGCTCCTGTCCGACCTCTTCCGGTTCAGCCGGTTCGAACTGGTTCAGCTTGGGAAGTCCTCGATCACAGTCGGGGGTCTGGCGGCGGCGATCCTGATCGTCGCCCTGGCGGTCTTGGCCTCACGCATCGTGGCCTCGGCGCTGCGCCGGGTCCGCGGGCGGGCCAGCCAGGCGGCGCCGTCGATCTACATCTTCGAGAAGCTGGCCACTTACGGCCTGGTGGTGTTCGGGATCATTGCGGCGTTCTCGACGCTCGGCCTGGATCTGTCATCCTTGACCCTGTTCGCCGGCGCCCTGGGCGTCGGCCTCGGCTTTGGCATGCAGGGTATCGTCAAGGAGTTCATCTCCGGCCTGGTGCTGCTGTTCGACAAGCTGATTCGCATCGGCGACTACATCGAGCTGCAAACCGGCGAGCGCGGGATCGTGGCTGAGATCGGCCCTCGCGCCACCCGTGTCCGCAACAATGACGACCTCGACGTCCTGATCCCCAACTCGCGGCTGATCGAAGCGCCGGTGACCAACTGGACGCACCAGAACGGCGCCCGGCGGATGCATATCCCCTTCATCGTCGCCTATGGAGCGGACAAGCAGAAGGTGCGCGAAGCCGTGCTGCGGGCCGCCCACGATATTCCCTTCACTTTGAAGGACACCAGCGCGCGCCGGACGCAGGTCTGGCTGATCGGCTTCGCCACCCACGGACTCAACTTCGAGCTGGTCGTCTGGCCGGCCCTGGAGGCCGTCAAACGACCCAACGCCACCCACGCCGCCTATACCTGGGCGATCGAGGACGCCTTGCGGGCCGGCGGCTTCGAGATCCCGCTGCCGCAACAGGAACTGCGCGTCCGCAGTCTGTTCGGCGAAGAAGGCGACGCCGCCCGCGAGGCCCTTGGCCTGAAGGGCCACCGGGCTGAGACCGCGCGCCAGAAGCGCCGCCGTACCGTCAATGACGCCGCCGACGACCTGGTCCGCGGCGCCCAGGAAGACGCCGCCAACCAGGCCCCGCCAAAGTCTAGCCCGAAAGGGCCGTAGGCGCTTTTGGCTAGCGGCCTGGTCGGTTCCAGCTAATCTGAACAGGCTGGGATGGAGGTTTGCTGCATGGCCAAGCTCGTCTTTGGAATGAACCAGTCGCTGGACGGTTACGTCGACCACCAGCAAATGCAGACCGGCCCTGGGCTCTTCCGTCACTGGACAGAGCACGTAGGCGCTCTGGCCGGCAGCGTGTACGGCCGCCGCATGTACGAGATCATGCGCTATTGGGACGAAGATGATCCTGAGTGGGACGCGGCGCGACGCGACTTCGCGACGGCGTGGCGGAGCCAACCGAAATGGGTCGTATCGCGCTCGTTGAAGTCGGTCGGCCCCAACGCCACGCTTGTCGAGGATGACCTGGAGGCGGTGGTCCGTGGGCTGAAGGCGCAGCTTGCGGGGGAGATTGCGGTCTCTGGGCCGGACCTGGCGCAAAGTCTGACCGGCCTCATTGATGAATACCGGCTCTACTTCCACCCCTTTGTGCTGGGGGGCGGCACGCCATTCTTCGCCGGCCCGCGCCCGCCGCTCCGCCTTGCGGCCAGCGACCTGCTCGGCGAGGGCGTGATGAGGTTGACCTACGTTCCCGCCTGACCGCATCCTCGATCCATGAGCGCCAAACCCCTCGCCACCATTGGCTATGAACGCCAGGCCCAGGACGCCGTGATCGCCCGCCTGAAGGCGGCTGGCGTCGAGACCCTGGTCGACGTGCGGGCCGTGGCCTCCTCGCGCCTCGCGGGCTTCTCCAAGACGCTGCTGGCCGCGAGCCTCGCCGAGGCCGGCATCGACTATGTGCACTTGCGCCAGTTGGGCACCCCCAAGCCCGGCCGGGATGCGGCGCGCAAGGGCCGCATCGCCGAGATGACCGCCATCTTCGAAGAGCATATGGCCGAGCCCGCCGCCCAGCTCGAACTGGCTCGCGCCAAGGAATTGGCGGCCGGTAAAAAGATCGCGTTGCTGTGCTTCGAGGCCGACCATCATGGCTGCCACCGCAAGATCCTGGCCGAGCGCATCTGCGAGGATCTAGGCTGCTCGGTGGAGCACCTCTGAAGGGGCTGACAAGCGGCGACTTCTCTGGCCTTTTCCGCGTCTGACAGGGGAGGGTGGTCATGGCCCAATTCGATCCGGCCGCGGCGACCGCCGCCTATCTGGCGCAACTGTCGCCGGAGGCGCACGCCAAGGCCAGCGCCTACACCCAGGGCGGCCACTGGCTACTGCTTTGGGGCGCGCTGGTCGCGGTCCTGGTCGGTTGGCTGGTCCTGCGTTCGGGCCTTCTGGTCCGGGTCCGTGCGCGGATCGAGAGCCGCAAGCCTCGGCCCTGGCTGGCGGTCGCCGCCGTCATCGCGCTCTACACCTTGATCGAGACCGTGCTGACCTTGCCCTGGACGATCTATGCGGACTGGTGGCGCGAGGCGAGCTACGGCCTCACCGGCCAGCCGCTCGGCGGCTATCTCGGCGAGCTGACCCTGAACACCGTGATCGTGGCGATCGTGACGGTGCTGCTGTTCTCGTTGCTCTACTGGCTGATCCGGCGGACCGCGCGGCGTTGGTGGCTGTGGGGCGGCGGGCTGGTGGCGGGCTTCATCATCGTGATGATGGTGCTGGCTCCGGTGTTCGTGCAGCCGCTGTTCAACACCTACCAGCCGGCGCCGCCCGGACCGATCCGCGACGCCGTGGTGGAGATGGCGATCGCGGGCGGCGTGCCGCACGACAAGATCTACATCTACGACGGCTCCAAGCAGTCGAACCGCTACACCGCCAATGTCTCGGGCCTGTTCGGCACCGCCCGCATCGCCATGAGCGACGTGATGTTCGCCAAGGGCGCCGACTTAGCCGAGGTCAAGGCCGTGGTCGGCCACGAGATGGGGCACTATGTTCACATGCACGCGATCTGGATGGCCCTGGCCTTCGGCGGTCTGGCCCTGGTCAGCTTCTTTCTGATCGACCGCCTCTTCGATCCGGTCGTCAGGCTGACCGGCGCCAAGGGCGTGAGCGGCCTTTCCGATCCGGCCGGCTTCCCGATCATCAGCATCATCCTGGCGGTCCTGGGCCTGCTGGGCGCGCCGATCATATTTTCGGTGACCCGTGCGGTCGAGGTCGACGCCGACCGCTATTCGCTGGCGCACGTCAACGAGCCGGACGGCTTGGCCCGGGCCCTGGTCAAGACCATCGAGTACCGCGCCGCCACCCCCTCCAAGCTTGAGGAGACGCTGTTCTACGACCATCCGGCGGTCGGCAGCCGGGTGCGCATGGCCATGGACTGGAAGGCCGCCCAGGCCCAGGTGGATGAGGTACGATAGGCGATGGTGAAGTCAGATCTGCTTCCCGGCCTGCCTCATGGCGTCGTCATCCTGGCCGACCCGGCGCTGGAATGGGCGAGCCTCTATGCGCAGGAGGCGGCCAGGATCGTCGCGGCCCTCGGGCCGGCGGTGGTCGCCATCGAGCACTACGGCAGCACCTCCATCCCCGGCATCAAGGCCAAGCCGATCATCGATCTGCTGGTCGGTCTGCCGCGGCTGGACGACGCCCTGAACCACGTCGGAGCCATGGAGGCCCTCGGCTACGACTACGCCGTTCACGCCGGCGTGCCGGACCATCACATCTTCGGAAAGGGCGCTGCGCGCACTCATCTCGCCCACCTGGTGGAGCATGAGGGACCGAGTTGGTTCGAATGCTTGCGGTTCCGCGACGCTCTACGCGCCGATGCGGAACTGGCCCGGGCCTACGAACGCCTGAAGGTCGAGTTGGCCGCCCGCTATCCGCGGGATCGCGCCGCGTATACGGAGGGCAAGACGGCCTTCGTGACCGGCGTCGTGGCGGGCGCGTGATCGACCTGATCATCTTCGACGCCGACGGCGTGCTCGTGGACAGCGAGGAGATCGCCTTGGCGGTGTTGGCGCAGGCCGCGCGCCGGGCAGGGGCGCAGATCGACCTGCCCGAGGCGCTGGCCTTGTTCCGAGGTCTGAAGATCGCCGACTGCGTGGCGGAGATCGAGCGACGGTCGGGACGCCAAGTCGGCGAGACCTTCATCGAGGACGTCCGCCGCGCCACCGCCCTGGCCTTCGAGGCCGATCTGCAGGCGGTCGAAGGCGTGCATGAGGCCTTGGCGGCGATCTCCGTCCCGGTCTGCGTGGCCTCGAACGGCCCGATGTCGAAGCTCAGTCAGACGTTGGGTCTAACCGGGCTGCTGGCTCACTTCGAAGGCCGGGTGTTCAGCGCCTATGAGGTCGGCTCCTGGAAGCCAGGCCCCGGTCTGTTCCTGCACGCCGCGCAAACCCTGGGCGCCGATCCTTCGCGCTGCCTGGTGGTCGAGGACTCGATCACCGGGGTCCAGGCGGCCCGGGCCGCCGGCATGCGCGTCCTCGGCTTTACCGGCGGTCGTCCCGGCTCCAGGCTCGAACTTGGCCAGGCCGGCGCCCAGCCGTTCGACCGCATGGGCGATCTGCCGGCGTTGCTTGCGACCCTTAATCCTTCGGCTTGAGGTCCGGCCGCGAGGCCAGGAACGCCGCCCGCTCGGCGGGGCTCAGAACCTTGGCCGCCTTCTGGCGCGAGACCTTCGGCGTCGGGGGCGCATAGCTGCGGGTCGGAGTCGCCGAGCGCCTGGGGTCGGTGGGCTTGGTGGGTGGTTTCATCGGCGTTTCCGCTGAGCGACTCGCCAAGATTGGCGGCCGGCCCGTCAGCCCAACCTATCCCGGACCGCGAGCTATGTCCGAAGTTCCCACGACCGTCGACGGCTGGGGGCGGGGCGTCTGGCCCGTGCCGTCTTGCTCGGCGCGCCGATACTCCTCTAGGGTTGTGGCCAGCGCCGCCCAAGCAGCGAGGGGACATCACATGGACCGCCGAATTTTCCTCAGCGGAACCGCGGCGTTGGCCGCTTGGGCCGGCCTCCCGCCCGTCTCGTCGGCCGCGACGCCGGAAGACGCCCGGCTGCGGGCGATCCTGGACAGCTTCTTTGAGGCCGATCTGGACGAGTCGCCGCAGATGGCGACCAGTTTCGGCGTGGACACCGGAAAGCGCGCCGGCCAGCGAGGCCGCCTCGATGACGTCTCGTCGGCCGCGCGGGTACGCTGGGTCGCGGCCCGCAAGGCCCGCCTGGCACAGCTCTCCGGCGTCGACCGGGCCAAGCTGTCTTCGATGGGCCAGACCGATCTCGACGTGGTGACCTACGCCTATCGCACGATCGTCGAAGGGGGCGAGCGTTTCACGTTCGGCGAGGGGGGATACTACGCGCCGTACTCTCCCTTCGTGATCAGCCAGCTTTCCGGCGTCTACCAGTCCACGCCGGACTTCCTGGACTCGGTGCATCCGGTGAAGACCGAGAGCGACGCCCAGGCCTATCTGGCGCGCCTGGAGGCGTTCGCCGGGACGATCGACGACAATACCGCCGGCTTGCGCCAGGACGCCGCACGCGGGGTGCTGGCGCCGGACTTCGCCCTTGATCAGACCCTGGGGCAGCTTCGCAGACTGAGGGCGCCGGTCCCCGAGGCGCACGGCCTGACCACCTCGCTGGCGCGCCGCGCGGCCGAGGCCAAGATCGCCGGAGACTGGGCCGGCCGCGCCGCCGCCATCGTCTCCGGCAAGGTCTATCCGGCGCTTGATCGCCAGATCGCCGCGGTTCAGGCGGCCCGGCCGCAGGCGGCGCCCGAGGCAGGTATCTGGAGGATCCCGAACGGCGAGGCCTTCTACGCCGGCGCGTTGGCCTTCCACACCACCACCAATCTGACGCCGGAACAGGCGCACGAGATCGGCCTCAAGCAAGTGGCCGACCTCGAGGCGCAGATGGACGTCCTGTTGCGCGCCGAGGGACTGACGCAGGGCTCGGTGGGCGAGCGTGTGACCCAGATTTCCAAGCGTCCGGATCAGCTCTATCCGAACACCGACGCCGGCCGCGCCGAGCTGTTGCAGTCGCTGAACGTGCAGACCGACGAGATGCGCGCCAAGATGCCGCGCGCCTTCCAGACCCTGCCGAAAACCCCGGTCGAGATCGTCCGGGTGCCGCCGGAGATCGAGGACGGGGCGCCGAACGGCTACGCCACCGCGCCGGCCCTGGACGGATCGCGGCCTGGGCGCTTCTACATCAACCTCAAGGACACCGCGGAGTGGCCGAAGTTCGCCCTGCCGACCCTGACCTATCACGAGGCGATTCCCGGCCACCAATGGGAGGGGGCCATTGCTCTGGCCTCCACCGAGATCCCCCGCCTGCGCCAGGTGGTGATCGCCTTCGCCGCCCACGGCGAGGGCTGGGCTCTCTATGCCGAACAGCTCGCCGCCGAACTCGGCGCCTATGAGGGCGACCGGCTGGGACAGCTTGGCTATCTTCAGTCGCTGCAGTTCCGCGCCGCCCGCGTGGTGATTGACACCGGCCTGCACGCCAAGCGCTGGAGCCGCGAAAAGGCCACCGACTACATGGTGGAAAAGACCGGCTTCGTGCGCAGCCGGGCCCAGCGCGAGATCGACCGTTATGCGATCTGGCCGGGCCAGGCCTGCAGCTACAAGATCGGCCACACCGAGTGGGTGCGGCTGCGCGAAGAGGCCAAGGCGCGGGCAGGGGACAAGTTCGACCTCAAGGTCTTCCACGACGTCCTGCGCCGGGGCTCGATGCCGCTGGTGGTGCTGGAACGCACGGTTACGGAGATGTTCCCCGGCTAGGGACGCTCCGCGCGGCGACCCATCTTGCCGTTACAGCGTCGAGATATCCAGGCGCGCCAAGCGTTCGCGCCGCGCCGCGTAGCGATCGCCCACCGCGGCGGTGGTCAGGAACGTGCTGAGCAGGTGTTCAGCCGTCGCGGCGTCGACGGTGTCGGCCCCCATAACCAGCATGTTGGCGTCGCCGTGTTCTCTGGCCAGCGCAGCTTCATTGGCCGTGTGAATCAATGTCGAACGCATGAAAGGAAAACGGTTGGAGGTGATCGCCATCATCTGGCCGCTGCCGCAAATTCCGACGGCGAAGTCTGATCTGCCGTGTTTGATCTCGGCGACCAGCGCAAGCGCATAGTCCATCGCATCAACCCGTTCGGCCGCGCTGTCCGTACCGCAGTCTCGGACGGCGTAGTCGTGTACGCGCAGCCACATTTTGAGGTGCTCTTTCAGAACAAAACCCCTG
Organism: Phenylobacterium sp.; assembly: GCA_040391295.1. Lineage (GTDB taxonomy): Bacteria > Pseudomonadota > Alphaproteobacteria > Caulobacterales > Caulobacteraceae > Phenylobacterium. The sequence goes on from JBEBYB010000099.1 coordinate 7,801, forward strand.
TGGTCAGCAGCGATCGCGATCGGCTTGGCGGTAAGTCTGAGGTTCATGGTGTCAACCTGGAGCGCTAAGCTGCCGCCGTCTCGCGCAGGTGGGCGCGTTCGTTCAGGGCGACGACTGCCCGCTGACCGGCTCGGGCGCACATGTAGCGATGCACGCTGGTGTAGCCGGGCTCGAAGAACAGTCGCGGCGCCATGCCCAGGACATGGGCGGTCCAGATATTGATGACGCCGCCGTGGCAGAAGACGGCCACGCGCTGGCCTGAGTGGGCGGCGATCACCTCTTCCAGCGCCCCGACGACAGCGGCGCTGAAGGCGTTGATGTCCATCGCGTGCTCGCCCCGGGCCAGGGCCAGCCAGGCCTCGTAGTTCTCGCGCTTCAGGACTTCCATGGGGATGTAGGAGCCGGAGTCGCGGTCGAACTCGGCCACGCCTTCGTGCTGGCGAATGTCTTGGCCAAGATGGGCGGCGAACGGCTGGGCGGTCTGAACGGCCCGGCGCATCGGGCTGGACCACACCGCGTCGGCGCCCTCGTGGGCCAGCCAGGACGCCACTTTGCGGGACTGGTCGTGGCCTTCCTGCGACAGGTCGGGATCGGAGCTCTCGTCGTTGCGCACGGGCAGGCCGTGCCGGATGAGGATCAGTTCCATGGCTCAATTCCCCTTCGTGCCGGTCTGACGCCGGCTGGTAGACAGGTCGAGATCGGCGGTGATGCTTGAGAGCATCACCGCTCTGGTAGCGTCGCCTAGGCTTCGGCGAACTGGCGCAGGCGCACCTGAATGAGTTGGTCGGCTTCGCTCATGATCCGGTCGATCAGTTCCTGGACCGTGGGGATGTCGTGGATCAGGCCCGCGACCATGCCGCACGACCAACCGCCGGCGTCCATCTCGCCGTCACGCAGGATGCGCGGATAGACCCCGGCCACCTGCTCGGCGATGTCGGCGAAGGTCACCTTGTCGCCCAGCAGCCGCTCTTGCTCGAGCAGGCGCTCGACGCCGGCGTTCACCAGCACCCGTTCGGTATTGCGCAGCGGGCGCATGATCAGGCGGGTGTCGAGCTCAGAAGCGTCGACCAGGGCCTGTTTCACATTGGCGTGCACGGGCGCTTCCTGGGTGGCGATGAATCGGGTCCCCAGGTTGATGCCGTCGGCGCCCAGGGCCAGGGCGGCGACCAAGGATCGGCCGTCAGCCATGCCGCCCGAGGCCAGGAACGGGATCTTCAGCTCTTCGGCGGCGCGCGGCAGCAGGATGAAGTTCGGCACGTCGTCTTCGCCAGGGTGACCGCCGCATTCGAAGCCGTCGACGCTGACCGCGTCGCAGCCGATCGCCTCGGCCTTCAGCGCGTGGCGGACCGAGGTGCACTTGTGGATCACCACGATGCCGGCGTCCTTCAGCATCGGCAGCCACTTCTGGGGATTGTTGCCGGCGGTCTCGACGACCTTGACGCCGCTCTCGATGATCACCTCGACAAGGCCCGGATAGTCGGGCGGGGTGACCGAGGGCAGGAAGGTCAGGTTCACGCCGAACGGTTTGTCGGTCATCTCGCGGCAGCGGGCGATCTCGGCCCGCAGGCGATCGGGCGTGCCCTGGGTCAGGCCGGTGATGATCCCCAGCCCGCCGGCGTTCGACACCGCCGCCGCCATCTCGGCGAAGCCGACATAGTGCATGCCGCCCTGGACGATCGGGTGGCGAACGCCAAGCATTTCGGTGATGCGGGTTTTCATTAGGTCGGTCCTATGGCTCGGCGACGGGGCGCGGGAGAATCTTTACGGAGTAAATAAGAGGCGAAGGTGAGGCTCAAGTCGAGCGCAACGACACGTCTGCGAGTGGGGCGGCGTAGCGCGCCGCGCCGTCGCAGACCTCGCCGGTCGGGTTCAGCCCGAGCCGCGTCGCCAGCCGGACGGAGGCCAGGTTCGCCGGTTCGATGAAGGCCTCGACCTGCGTGCAGTCAGGCCGGCCGCGTAGCCACTCCATCGCCAGGAGCGAGGCTTCGCTCATCAGTCCCTGACCCCAGAACCGGGGATGCAGGTGATAGGCGTATTCTGAGCACGGCCCCAGCTGGTTGAAGCCGGCGATCCCGACGAAGGCGCGCTCGGCCCTGGTTTGCAGCGCCCAGCGAAACCGCGTGCCGTCAGCGGCGCTGCGGCTGAAGAAGTCGATGATCTTGTCGCTGTCGGCCGGGCTTTTGGCCGGCAGCTCGATGGGCTGGCGCTCATAATCGCAGGCCGGCCCTGAATAGCGACAGATTTCCTCACGCGACCACAGGTCGAACATGGCCGGCGAGTGGGCCAGCGAAAGCGGGGTCATGACCAGCCGCGCCGACCGCAGGGTCGGTATGATCAGCGCGGCGGTCATCGGTCTTAGCGCTTGCGGACGAACACGGTGCCGGCCGAATAGCCGGCGCCGAACGAGCAGATCAGTCCGGTGTCGCCGCTGGCGAAATCGTCATTGGCCTTGTGGAAGGCGATGATCGACCCGGCCGAGGAGGTGTTGGCGTAGTCGTCCAGGATG
>JBEBYB010000100.1:0-10218 GCA_040391295.1 Phenylobacterium sp.
AGGCGATGATCGACGAGGGCTTCCACCCGATGACCATGTACTTCCCGCTGGTCGTTCACGGGGCGATGCTGATCGAACCCACCGAGACGGAATCCAAGCTCGAACTGGACCGGTTCTGCGAGGCCCTGACCGCCCTGGCGCTTGCCGCCAAGGGAGGCGACGTGGACCGCTTCAAGGGCGCGCCCTACCTCGCACCGCTGCGTCGCCTGGACGAGACCCAGGCGGCCCGCAAGCCGCGCCTGACGTGGCGGCCGGAGGACAAGGGTGTGTCCCCGGCGCCTCTAGCGGCCGAATAGGCGGGCCTGGACAAAATTTAACCTCAGGTCCGCCTTTACGGTCGCCTGATCCGTTCTCATATCGACCGTGCCGTCCCGACCGCTGGTCCTCCCCCAGTGCCGCGCGCGGGCGCGACCCAGGTAGGAAGCCAGTTGTCCCTCGCCATGCCCAGCGTGCGCGGCCGCCGCGCCACTGACGCCGTCACCCGCGATCTCGCCGGGCGAGTGGTGCGTTTCGGCCTGGTCGTGCTTGGATCGCTGATCGTCGTGGCCGGGATCGCCATCGCGCCCCTGCCGGGGCCGGGCGGGATTCCTGTGATCGTCGTCGGGCTGATGATCGTGCTGCGCAATTCGTTCAAGGCGCGGCGGCAGTTCGTCCGTCTGCATCACGCGCACCCGAAGGTGATCTCACCGATCCGGCGGCTGTTGCGGCGTGATCCGCAGATCATTCAAATGTCGTGGCATCAGGCTTTGAAGATTGAGCGTCTTCTGGTGCCGAGGAACCTGCGCTTTGCGGTTCGCAGCCGACGCCTCTTCAGGCGTCGGCGCTAAACCCGACTACTGGAGCTTGGAGCCCAGCTGGCTGATCGCGCGATCGATCAGCGGGTCGCTCTTGGCGCCGGCAAGGCGCTTGGTGAGCACGACTTCGGCGGCGGCGGCGGCCATGTCGGCGGCGGCTGCCTTGACCTCGGCCGTGGCCTGGGCCTCGGCGTTGGCGATCTTGCGTTCGGCCAGCTTCTGGCGGCGAGCGAGGCTCTCCTCCAGCTTGGCCTTGGCTTCGATCTCGTAGCGGCGGGCTTCTTCGTGAGCGGCGGCCAGCATGTCCTTGGCTTGCGCCTCGGCTTCGACGCGTTCGGCCTTGAGTTGGGCCAGCAGACGCTGGGCTTCCTCACGGATACGAGCCGCTTCGTCCAGGTCCGCCTGGATCTTGGCGGTCGTGGCGTCGAGAGCCGCGTTAACGGCTTTCGGCGCCTTGGCCACGAAGATCACGATGCCGAGGAAGATCAGCAGGCCGGCGAAGACCCATGTTTCCGCGTTCGCAGGATTAAGGAAGACAGGCATCAAGCGGCTCCTTGAGCGGTGAGCGCCGCATCGATCTCGGCCGCGGTCACCTTTTGACCGGTCAGCTTTTCAACCATGGCCTGGGCCGTCTCGCCGGCGATGCCGCGGACGTTGGTCATGGCTTGATCGCGCAGGCCGCGGATGCGGGCCTCGGCGTCGTCCATCTGAGCTTGCAGACGGTCGTCCTCGGCCTTCTGGCTCAGCGCCAGTTCGGCGGTGGCCTTGGCCTTGGCGTCGGCGGCGAGGCTGCGCGAACGGGCGCGGGCGTCGTCGATTTCGGCTTGGGCGGCCTTGGCTTGAGCTTCGGCTTCGGCTTGAACGCTGCGTGCCTGGTTCACCGCTTCGGCGATCGTGGCCTGGCGGTTGTCCTGGATCTTGCGGAGCCGCGGCACGAAGACCTTGGCGAGCAGGATGTAGAGGACAGCGAAAATCAGGAAGAGCCAGACGATCTGGCCGCCCCAATGTTCAAACTTGAACTGGGGCAAACCACCGCTCTCGCTGCCGTGGGCAGCAACTTCCGTCGTACCGGCCGGAACGTGGTCTCCGTGCGCGGCGCCGGCGGATTCGGCGGCGGTGTTACCGTCGCGGATATCCGCGCCCGGCGGGGGTGTGGTCTCGGCGGCCATAAGGCTTAGACGTCCTTAAAGCGCAGGCTGAGGACGCGACGAAATCGACGCGTCCTCTGGGACCTGCGGATCTTGGCTTAGGAGAACAGGATGAGCAGGCCGAGCACGAAGGCGAGAATGCCCAGTGCTTCGGTGAGGGCGGCGCCCAGGATCAGGTTGGTGAATTGGCCGCCGGCGGCCGACGGGTTGCGCGTGGCGCCCGCCAGGAAGTGGCCGAAGATGGTGCCGATGCCGATGCCCGAGCCGATCATGCCGAGGGTCGCGAGGCCCGCGCCGATGTACTTAGCCGATTCCGCGTCCATAGTTTTCAGTCCCGTTTGGTAAGTTGATAGAGGTGAGTTTTTCGCTCGGCGATCAGTGGTGATGACCGAGATTGACCACGTCGTTCAGATAGACGCAGGCCAGAACCGCGAACACGAAGGCCTGCAGGAAGGCCACCAGGAACTCCAGCGCCGTCAGCGCAACGACGCCGCCCAGCGAGAGCGCCGCGCCGGGAATGCCCAGCATGCCCAGGCCGCCGCCGGCCGCCATGGCGCCCAGCGAAACCACGAAGCCGGCGAACACCTTCATGGCCACGTGGCCGCCCAGCATGTTGCCGAACAGACGAAGGGCGAGGGTCACGGGACGCAGCAGGAAGGAAATGATCTCGATCGGGGTGACCAGGATCAGCATGTACCAGGGCACGCCGGCCGGGACGAACAGCTTGTACATGTTCGCGCCGTTGCGAAGGATGCCGTAGCCGACCACCAGCAGGATGGTCATGACCGCCAGCGCGGCCGTGACGGCGAGTTGCGAGGTGGCGGTGAAGACCAGGAACAGGCCGAGCACGTTCATCGCCAGGATGAACATGAAGAGGGAGAAGACGAACGGGAAGAACTTGCGGCCTTCATGACCGATAATTCCTGCGACCAGATCGTCGATATAGCTGAATACGCCTTCGCCGATCACCTGCAGGCGACCCGGAACCACGGCGGCCTTAGAGGTGGTGACGGCCAGGAAGCCTACGACGACGGTCGCGGCCAACAGCATCGCGACCGTGGAGTTGGTGATCGACATGTCGATCACGCCAACGCCAGGAAGCGTAAAGGCCAGTTCGGGCAAGCCCGCGATCTTCTGGATCTCGAACTGATGCATCGGATCGGCCATGCCGCGACGAACTCCTCAATCTTCCTCGTCGTCGAAGGGGATGTCCTTGGGAGGACCCCATTCCTTCGCCGCCTCGGCAGCCATCCGCTGAGCCGAACTTACGGCCATCCAAATCGAAATACCGAAGCCCCCAAGGACCCCGATGATCATCCCCCAGGGCGCAGTCTTAAAGACAACGTCCGCCCCAGCGCCCAAACCCAGACCTACAAAGACGCCGCCTATCAGCACGCCCATGAGGCGATAGCCGTAGCCGGCGGCCTTGGAACCATAGTCACGCGTTACCGGGGTCGTCCGCGCTTCGAGCGCGGCGGCCCTTTCGTCGAGGCGCTTGATGTCCTCGTCACGTGTATTTTCCGGATGCGGCATGCGTTGTGGCCTATGTGACCACGACGTCGCCCGCCGCGGCCGGGGCTTCAAGTCGCGCGGAACCTATAGACGCGGGTGCAGTGCGTCAAGGCTGGGGATGTGCTATTTACGGCTTTGTATTTGCAGGGTTTTTAGGTGTCGCGACAACTGGTCCACACTGCCCGAGCCTTGCATTCGTCACGCTGGACCGCGGTTCCCCCTAGAATCCTGGAAAACCTTACCTACTGAGCGGCCATGGCGGCGGCCTGGCGAAGGTCGACCGAGACCAGTTGCGAGACGCCGCGTTCGGCCATGGTGACGCCGAACAGCCGATCCATGCGCGCCATCGTCACGGGGTTGTGGGTGATGGCGATAAAACGGGTCTCGGTGCGCCGCCGCATTTCGTCCAGCAGATTGCAGAAGCGGTCGACATTGGCGTCGTCCAGCGGCGCGTCCACCTCGTCCAGCACGCAGATCGGCGACGGTTGGGCCAGGAACACGCCGAAGATCAGGGCGCAGGCGGTCAGGGCCTGCTCGCCGCCGCTCATCAGGCTCATGGTCGCCATCCGCTTGCCGGGCGGGCAGGCGAAAATCTCGAGCCCGGCTTCCAGCGGATCGTCGGACTCCACCAGCCGCAGTTCGGCCTGGCCGCCCTGGAACAGGGCCTCGAACAGCGCCTTGAAATGCTCGTTGATGATCTCGAACGCCGCCAGCAGACGCTCGCGGCCCTCGCCGTTCAACTCATCGATGCCCTGCCGCAGCCGCGCGATGGCGCCGGTCAGGTCGGCGCGCTCGGTGTGCATGGTCTCCAGGCGGGTCGAATGCTCGCCGGCTTCTTCCTCCGCCCGCAAGTTCACCGCGCCGATCGAGTCGCGCTGGCGTTCCAGGTTTTGAAGGTGGGACTCCATGCCCCCGGCGTCGGTCGGGATGGCGACCGCCTCGTCGGCCAGCTTGCGGCCCAGTTGCTCGGGCTCGATCCGGGCGGTCTCGCGGATCTGGCCGGTGATTTCGGCCAGGCGCTCGATGGCGGCTTCCAGCTTGGCGGCCAGCGAGGCGCGCAGTTCACGGGCTTCCCCGGCGGCGGCCTCGGCGGCCCTCAAGGCGCGGTCGGCCTCGATGCGAGCGGTTTCGGCCTGGGCCAGGGCGTCGGAAGATTGGGCGCGGCGCGCCTCGGCGGCGGCCAGTTCGTCGAGCAGCTTCGTCAGGCGTTCCTGATGCGAAGCCGGCGCCTCATGGGCCTTGTCGAGCGCGGCCTGCGCGCTCCGGCGGGCCTCGGCCAGATGCTCCAGCCGCTTGGCGGCGGTCTGGGAGCGGCGGGTCCAGTCGCTGGAATCGCGCTTCAGGTTCTCCAGCCGCCGGGCGCGGCCGTCGCGCTCGCGCGCTTCGATGTCCACGGCCGCGCGCGCCTGGGCGGCGGCTTCGCGGGCCGGGCCGGCGGCGGCGCGGGCCTCGGCCAGCCGTGCGGCGAGATCGCCGACGGCGGCGTCCTGCGTGGTTTCGGCGAGCGCGACCGCCAGCGTCGCCTCGGCTTCGGCCAGTTCGCCTTCGAAGCGGCGGATGACGTCGTCCAGGGATTGGGACTGGGCTTCGCGGCGGGTGGCTTCGCGGTCGAGCTTTTCGAGATTGGCGCGTGCAGTGCTGACCTTCTGCTCGGCCATCGGCGGTTCGCGCCGGGCGTTGCGCAGCGTGTCTTCAGCCGTGCGGACGCGGGCGGCGGCGCTCTGTTGCGCGGCCTTGGCGGCCTGGACGCCTGGCGAGAGCGCCTCGATCTCGGTCTCCACCTCGGCCAGCCGGGTCTTCTGTTCCATGCGGATCGCGGCGGGCTTGGGCGCATTGGCCCGGGCGGTGAATCCATCCCAGCGCCACAGGTCGCCTTCGCGCGACACCAGCCGGCAACCGGGGATCAGCAGCGGTTGCAGGCGATCACCGTCCTCGCGTTTCACCAGGGCGGTGAAGGCCAGACGGGCGGCGAGGGCGGCGGGCGCCTTCACCAGCGGTCCGAGCGGTTCTGCGCCTTGGGGCCAGGTCGGGGCTTCGGCGTCGCGGCCGCCCCAGAAGGCCGGCGCCTTGGGGTCGAGCGCCGCGTCGAGGTCGTCGCCGAGCGCGGCGGCCAAGGCCCTCTCGTGCCCGCGGGCGGGGGAGACTTCGTCGAGGGCCGGGGTGAACCCGCCCCGGCGCTGCTGCGCGACAATCTGGGCCAGGGCGCGGGCCTCGGCGGTCAGGCGGCCGAGTTGTTCGTCCTGCTTGCGGGCGGCTTCGCGGGTTTCGGCCTCCGCCACGGTCGCCTTGCTACGGTCTTCCTCGGCGGCCTCAAGCGCGGCGCGGACGGTGATCAGCGCAGCCTGGGCTCGGTCCAGCTCGGCGCGCGCGGCCTCGATTTGCGGGGTGATCGCGGGGCCAAGTTGCTGGCGTTCGGTCCTGGCCTGGTCGAGGGCGCGCTGGGTGCGTTCCAGCCGGCCTCGGGCTTCATCGACACGCGCCGCGCCGGCCCGGCGGCGGGCCTCGTCGGCGGCGGCCTGGGTGGCGAGCTCCTCCACCGCCTTGTCGGCCGCCACGCGGGCGGCCTCGGCGGCGCGGGCGGCTTCTTCCAACTCGGGGGTGCGTTCCGGCGCGGCGGCGATGGCGGCTTCCAGGGCTTCCAGGTCGCCGGTCATGCGCCTTAGCGCGATGTCGGCGTCCTCGACGATCTGGGTCTCGCGGGCGCGGTCGGCGTCGATCCGGCCGACGTCGGCGGTCAGGCGCGCAACCTCGGCGGCCAGGGCCTCGCCCTCACGCTCCAACCGGTCCTTGTCGATGGCCAGCCGGTGCAGGATCGCGGCGGCGATGGTCTCGGCCTCGCGCAGCGGCTTGATGGCTTCCTCGGCCTGGGCGGCGCGGGTGGTCGAGGCGGCGGCCTCGCGGGTATGGGTCTCGACGGCGGCGATGGCGTCGCTGGCCTCGGTGCGCAGCCGGGCGGCGGTGTCGCGGGCCTCGGCCCAGCGGGAATAGAGCACGGCGCCCTGCAGCGCCCGGATCTCGGCCGACAGCTTCTTGTAGCGTTCGGCCTGCCGCGCCTCGCGCTTCAGGCGGTTGAGCGCACTTTCCAGTTCGCGGGCGACGTCATCAAGTCGTGCGAGGTTGGTTTCGGCCGCCCGCAGTCGAAGCTCGGCCTCGTGACGGCGTGAATGCAGGCCGGAGACTCCGGCCGCCTCTTCCAGGATCAGTCGGCGGTTCTGCGGCTTGGCGGCGATCAGTTCGGATATCTGCCCCTGGCGCACCAGGGCCGGCGAGTTCGAGCCGGTGGAGGCGTCGGCGAACAGCAGTTGGACGTCGCGGGCGCGAACCTCACGGCCGTTGATGCGGTAGGTCGAGCCCGCCCCTTTGTCGATACGGCGGACCACCTCCAGCACCGGGGCGTCGTTGAAGGCCGGCGGCGCCTTGCGCGCGGCGTTGTCGATGGTGAGCGTAACCTCGGCGTGGTTGCGCGAGGCGCGGTTGCCGGAGCCTGCGAAGATCACGTCGTCCATGCCGCCGGCGCGCATCGCCTTGGCGGAGTTGGCGCCCATCACCCAGCGCAGCGCTTCCAGAAGGTTCGACTTGCCGCACCCGTTCGGCCCGACGATGCCCGTGACTCCAGGCTCGATCCGAAACTCGGTCGGATCGACGAAGGACTTGAAACCGGAGAGTCGGAGCCTCTGGAAATGCACGGAGTCTGGTTCGTCTCCTATTTCTTGGAGGCTTGCGCCACGGCGGCGTCGAGTTCGGCGGCGGTCATCGGCCCGACGTGCGTCTGGCCGTTGAACGAGAAGGTCGGCGTGCCGGTGATGCCGCCTAGCCTGGTGTTCTCGGCGACGCGGGCCCGCAGCGCGTCAAGCGCGGCGTCGTCGGTGACGCAGGCCATGACCTGCTGCTCGCTCAGCCCGCCAACCTTGCCGGCCTTCAGCAGGGACGCGCGGACGTCGCCGGACGTCGACCAGGCGTCGAACTCGTGGAACATCGCGTCGAGCACTGGGAAGTAGCGGTCCTTGCCGGCGCAGCGGGCGGTGATGAAACCGGCGGCGGCGACCTGGTTGGGCGGCGTCAGGATTTCGCGGAAGGTATAGTGCACCTTGCCGGTATCGATATATTTCTTCCGGAAGGTGGGAAGGACCTCGTTGTTGAAGTGCGCGCAGTGCACGCAGCTCAGCGAGGCGTATTCCACCATCTGCACCTTGGCCTTGGGATCGCCCAAGGTCATATCGCCAGGAGCGGGCGCGGCGGTCGCCGAACCGGCCGCGAGCATCAGGGCGCCTATGGCGGCGACGAGAGCGACACGGCGGTTCGGCTGGGCCATGGCCTACTTCGAAGCTTCTGCGACGGCGGCGTCGAGCTCGGTGAGCGAGATCTCGCCCTCCTTCAGCTTCTTGCCGTTGATCATGAAGCTCGGGGTGGAGTTGATCTTGTCGACCTTGATGGCCTTTTCGACGCGCTCATTGAGGGCCTTCAGCGCCGCTTCGTCGGTGATGCAGGCGTTGAACTGCTCTTCCGTCAGGCCGGCCGACTGAGCGATGCGCAGCAGCACGCCGCGCATGTCGCCGGTCGTGAACATTTCCTGCTGGGCGTGGAAGATCGCGTCGGTGACGTTGAAGTACTTGTCCTTGCCGGCGCAGCGCGCGGTCAGGAAGCCGGCGGCGGCGACCTCGTTCGGCGGGGTCAGGAACTCCTTGAAGGTGTAGTGGACCTTGCCGGTGTCGATGTATTTCGCCTTGAACGCCGGGAAGACGTCGTTGTTGAACGTGCCGCAGTGGCTGCAGGTGAGGGAGGCGTACTCCACCATCTTCACCTTGGCGTTGGGATCGCCCAGGGTCATGTCGGCGGTGTCGACGGTGCTGGCGCCCTTCGAGCAGCCGGCGAGGGCGAGCGCGCCCACGGCGGCGACGACGAGCAGGCGACGGTTGAAGTTCGGCATGTGCACCTCTGCGGAAGTCCGGATGAAAGAGTAAAGCGCGATTCCCGCCGGCAGGAACGTGCGGCGGCGTCTAAAGTCAACCGGCGTGGCGGCGAAGAACGCCTCGACCCAAACTTAGCAATGCGGTTTTCAGGGGGCCGTCCGGGGTGTCGGCCAGGCCTTTGGCCAGTTCCGCCTCCTGGGCCGCGTCCAACGGGCCGGTCCGTCGCCGGGCTGGCTTAGTCGGCGATCCGGTGAGGTTTCGCAGCGGACCTTGGACGATGCGCAGCTTGTTCACCGTGCCCGCGCCGAGGAAGAGATTCACCCGGGCGACGATCTCGGGGGCCTGGTGCTGGATCAACGCGGCCGAGGCGCCGGACACGCGGATCTCCAGGGCCGAGGGGCCGCCGCCGCGCGGCTTGGTCAGCTTCACCGGTTCGGTGCGCTTGGCGATGTCGACACCGACGATCTCACGCCAGCGGGCCTGAAGGGCGCCTGGCCCTTGGCCAAACTTCTCGTCGAGGTCCTTCAGCAGTCGCCGCAGGCCGCGGCCGGCCACCGGCGGCGCACGGTGCTGCGGCCGCGTGCGCTTGCGCGACAATATGGCGGCGGCTTCCGCGGCGGTGGGAAGGGGGCGAGGCATCGCCTCACCATACATCAAGGCTCCCCGTCGAGGCGAGGATCGGGTAGCGAGATCAGGTGACCCCCGAAACGCTCCGCGCCAAACTGCTTGCCTGGTACGACGCCGGCGCCCGCGACCTCGCCTGGCGGGTCGGTCCGGCCGACAATCTCGCCGGCGTGCGGGCCGATCCCTACCGCGTCTGGCTGTCGGAAGTGATGCTGCAACAGACCACCGTGCCGCACGCCACGCCCTATTTCCTGAAGTTCACCGCGCGCTGGCCGACCGTTATGGACCTGGCCGCCGAGCAGGACGACGAGGTGATGGCCGCCTGGGCGGGGCTTGGCTACTACGCCCGGGCTCGCAACCTGCTGGCCTGCGCCCGCGCGGTGGCCGGCCAGCATGGCGGCGTCTTTCCCGATACCGAGGAGGGGCTGCGCGCCCTGCCGGGGCTTGGTCCCTATACGGCGGCGGCGGTGTCGGCGATCGCCTTCGACCGGCCATCCAACGTGGTCGACGGCAATGTCGAGCGCGTAGTGTCGCGGCTGTTCGCCGTGGAGCAGGTGCTGCCAGGCGCCAAGGTCGAGTTGAAGCGGCTGGCCGGGGCGCTGGTTCGCAATGAGCGCCCCGGCGACTGGGCCCAGGCCTTGATGGACCTCGGGGCGACAGTCTGCCGGCCCAAGGGACCGCTTTGCGACCGCTGTCCGGTGGCCGAGTTCTGCGCCGGGCTAGCGGGCGGCGAGCCCGAAACCTATCCGCGCAGGGCCGCCAAGATCGCCCGGCCGCATCGCAGCGGCGTGGCCTATATTCTGACGCGCGGCAATGAAGTCGCCCTGGTCCGCCGCCCGCCCAAGGGATTGCTGGGCGGCATGCTGGCCCTGCCGACCAGCGACTGGCGGGCTGTCGGCTGGGACGACGAAGAGGCGTTGGCCGCTGCGCCGGTGGGCGCGCAATGGCGGCCGGTGGGCGAGGTCGAGCACGTCTTCACCCACTTCAGCCTGACCCTGCGGCTGCTGCGGGCCGAGGGCGAGGCCGATGGGTTCATCTGGACGCCCCGATCGGGCCTGGAGGCCATGCCGAGCGTGTTCCTGAAAGCCGCCCGGGCCGGGCTGAGCAACTTGCTTTAAAGACCTCGTCATCCTCCGGTCAGCCGCAGGCTGATCCGGGGGACCCAAGCCGACTCTCAAGATGTGGCTGGCTCAGCTTGGGTCCCCCGGATCTCGCTTCGCGAGCCCGGAG